>NZ_JBFTEP010000018.1:0-40606 GCF_047229365.1 Cellulomonas pasadenensis
GCGCGGGCCGACGCCCGCCGCCGCGCGCAGCGCCGCGCGGTGCTGTCCGCCCTCGGCGCGGTGCTCGCCACGGTCGCCCTGACGCTCGCCCCCGCGTCGTTCGTCGGCCACGCCACCGTCTTCGCGCTCGCGGTCGTCGTCGGCTACTACGTCATCTCGCACGTGAGCCACTCGCTGCACACGCCGCTCATGGCCACGACCAACGCGATCAGCGGCATCATCCTCGTCGGCGCGCTGCTGCAGATCGGGGACGACTCGTGGGTCGTCACGACCCTCGCCTTCGTGGCCGCGACCGTGGCGGCGATCAACATCTTCGGCGGCTTCCTCGTCGCGAACCGCATGATCACCATGTTCCGCAAGGAGGCCTGACGCCGTGCTGACGTCCCTGGCGCAGGCCGTGTACCTGGTCGCCGCGCTGCTGTTCGTGCTGAGCCTCGCGGGGCTGAGCCGGCAGGAGACGGCCCGGCGCGGCAACCTGCTCGGCATGGCGGGCATGGCCCTGGCCCTGCTCGCGACCGTGCTGCTCGCGGCCGACGTCTCCGAGCGGCCGGTCGCCGTCACGCTGCTGCTCATCGCGATGGCGCTGGCGATCGGCGCGGTCGTCGGGACGTGGCGCGCGCGCCGCGTCGAGATGACGCAGATGCCGGAGATGATCGCGGTCCTGCACTCGTTCGTCGGGCTCGCGGCCGTGCTCGTCGGCTACAACTCGTTCCTCACCGAGGAGCCGGACGCGGTGCACCTCGTCGAGGTGTTCCTCGGCGTGCTCATCGGTGCGGTGACGTTCACCGGCTCGGTCGTCGCGTACCTCAAGCTGTCGGGGCGGATCAGGTCGGCGCCGCTCACGCTGCCGGGCCGCAACCTGCTCAACCTCGCGGCGCTCGTGGCGTCCGGCGCGCTGCTCGCGTGGTTCCTCGCGGAGCCGTCCGTGCCGCCGCTCGCGCTCATGACGCTCGTCGCGCTCGCCCTCGGCTGGCACCTCGTCGCGGCGATCGGCGGCGGTGACATGCCCGTCGTCGTGTCGATGCTCAACTCGTACTCCGGGTGGGCGGCGGCCGCGGCCGGCTTCATGCTCGGCAACGACCTGCTCGTCGTCGTCGGCGCCCTCGTCGGCTCGTCCGGCGCGATCCTGTCGTACCTGATGTGCCGGGCGATGAACCGGTCGTTCGTCTCGGTGATCCTCGGCGGGTACGGCGCCGAGGGCGGCACGGTCGTCGCGGGCGGCGCCGACGAGTACGGCGAGCACCGCGAGACGACGGCGGCGGACGTCGCCGCGATGCTGCGGGAGGCGAGGACGGTCGTCATCACGCCCGGGTACGGCATGGCCGTCGCCAAGGCGCAGTACCCGGTCGCCGAGCTGACGGCGCGCCTGCGCGCGCAGGGGGTGGACGTGCGGTTCGCCGTGCACCCCGTCGCCGGGCGGCTGCCCGGGCACATGAACGTGCTGCTCGCCGAGGCCAGGGTGCCGTACGACATCGTGCTCGAGATGGACGAGATCGCCGACGACCTGGCGCGCACGGACGTCGTCCTCGTCATCGGCGCCAACGACACGGTGAACCCCGCGGCCCTCGACGACCCGTCGTCGCCGATCGCCGGCATGCCGGTGCTCGAGGTGTGGCGGGCCAAGCAGGTGGTCGTCTTCAAGCGGTCGATGGCCACCGGGTACGCGGGCGTGCAGAACCCGCTGTTCTTCCGCGAGAACACCGTCATGCTGTTCGGCGACGCGAAGGACCAGGTGGAGCGCATCCTGGCGCCGCTGACCACGGCCTGAGCGGGCCACGTCCGGGGCGTCCCCGCACGACCGCGGGCGGGACGGAAACGGTTCGGGCCTGGTCCGGGCCGGGCGGGGGCGCCTAGCGTCCGCGGCATGCCGTCCGTCTCCCCGTCCGCACGCGCCCGTGCCGCCGTCGCGGCGGTCCTCGCCGCCGTCTGCGTCGCGGCGCTCGCGCTCGTCGCACCCCTCGCGCAGCCGTCGCGGGCGCTCTCGCCGGCCGTCGTGCTGAGCACGGGCTTCGAGTCCGACCTCGGCGGGTGGGGTGCGCGGGGCGCCGCGGGCGTCACGCGCACCGCCGACCACGGCCCGCGGGGCACGCACAGCCTGCTCGTCACCGGCCGCACGGCCCCCTGGGACGGCGCGGCGGTCGACGTCACCGACGCGTTCGAGCCCGGCACCTCGTACCGGATCGGCCTGTGGCTGCGCCTGCCGGCCGGGTCCCCGCCCGCCGACCTGCGGGTGTCCGTGCAGCGCGACCTCGACGGCACGTCGTCGTACGACACGGTCACCACCGTCGCCGGCGTCGGCGCCGACGCGTGGACGCAGGTGCTCGGCACGTACGTGCCCGGCGCGTTCGACACCGCGTCGCTGTACGTGGAGTCGACGTCCTCGCTCACGGACGTGCTCGTCGACGACGTCCTCGTCAGCGGCGTCCGGTACACGCCGGACCTGTCGCTGCCGCCCGTGGCGGACGCGCTCGCGGACGACTTCCCGTTCGGCCTCGCGGTCGAGCCGGTCGACCTGCTCGGCGGCCGCGGCGAGCTCCTCGCGCACCACGCCGCGCAGATCACGCCGGGCAACCAGCTCAAGCCCGACGCGGTGCAGCCCACCGAGGGGACCTTCACGTTCGACGCCGCCGACACGATGCTCGACTGGGCCGTCGCGCACGGCGTGCGCGTGTACGGGCACACGCTGCTGTGGCACCAGCAGACACCCGCGTGGTTCTTCCAGCGGCCCGACGGCACGCCGCTCACCACGTCCGCGGCCGACCAGGCGCTGCTGCGCGCGCGGCTGCGCACCCACGTCGAGGCCGTCGCCGACCACCTGCGCGAGCGGTACGGCGAGTTCGGCACCCCGGGCAACCCGGTGTTCGCGTTCGACGTCGTCAACGAGGTGGTCGACGAGTCGCAGCCCGACGGCATGCGCCGCAGCGAGTGGTACCGGGTGCTCGGCCCGTCGTACGTCGCCGACGCGTTCCGCTACGCGCGCGACGCGTTCGGGCCCGAGGTGCAGCTGTTCGTCAACGACTACAACACCGAGTACCCGGACAAGCGCGCGCCGTACCTGCGCCTCGTCACGGACCTGCTCGCCCAGGGCGTCCCCGTCGACGGCGTCGGCCACCAGCTGCACGTCGAGGTGGGGCGGCCGATCGCCATGGCGGAGGCGACCATCACCGCGTTCGAGGCGCTGCCGGTGCGGCAGGCGGTCACCGAGCTCGACGTCTCCACCTACCGGGACGCCGGCGAGTCGTGGGCCGTGCCGCCCGCCGACCGCCTGCTCGAGCAGGGCCGCTACTACCGCGACCTGCTGGCCATGCTGCGCCGGCACGCGGCGAGCCTGGAGTCGCTCACCGTGTGGGGCCTCGAGGACAGCCGCACGTGGCTGCGCGCGGGCGCGGCGCCGCTGCTGTTCGACGGTGCGCTGCAGGCCAAGCCGGCGTACTGGGGCCTGGTCGACCCCACGCGGATCGGCACCACCCCGACGCCCACGCCCACGGCGACGACCACGCCGACGGTGCCACCCACGCCGACGGTGCCCCCCACGCCGACGGCGACCCCCACGCCCACCGCGACGACGACGCCGGTCCCGCCGCCGCCGAGCCCGTCGGTCACCCCGCCGCCGACGCTGCCGCCGCACCCGACGTGCCGTGTCGCGTGGACGGCGCACACCTGGCCGACCGGGTACACGGCCACCCTGCGCGTCACGGCGCTCGGCGCCGCGGTCGACGGCTGGACCCTGCGCTTCTCCACGACGAGCAGCGACCAGCGGCTCACCCAGGGGTGGAACGCCACGTGGTGGCAGACGGGCTTCGACGTGCACGCGCGCGACGCCGGCTGGAACGCGCGGATCGCGCCGGGCCGGTCCGTCGACCTCGGCTTCAACGGCACGCACGGCGGCCGGGTCGACCGCCCGTCGGTCGTCCTCCTCAACGGGCTGCCCTGCGAGAACGCCTGACCGGCGCGGCACCGGTGCCGGCCGCTCAGGCCGGGCGTCGGCCGACCACCACGGTCCCGTCGAGGTCGTCGTCGCGCAGCACCTGCGTGACCCAGCCCGCCGGGAAGGCGGCGGCCGTCACGGGTGCCTGCCGCTCGCCCGTCTCGACGGCCACGTGCCCGCCCGGACGCACCCAGGCGTCGACGCCCGCGAGCAGCCGGCGCTGGACGTCCACGCCGTCGGCCCCGCCGTCCACCGCGACGCGCGGCTCGTGCGCACGTGACTCGACGGGCATCGTCGCGACCGCGTGCGTCGGGACGTAGGGCGCGTTCGCGACGAGCACGTCGACGCGCCCGCGCAGGTCCGCCGGCAGCGCGTCGAACAGGTCGCCGGCCGTCGCGGCGCCGAGGTCGCCGAGGTTGTGCGCGGCCCACCGGACGGCCACGGGGTCGACGTCGGCGGCGTGCACGCGCGCCCCGGGGACGTCCTGGGCGACGACCGTCGCGACGGCGGCGACGCCGCAGCACAGCTCGACGACGACGGGACCCCCGGCGGGCGGCGTCCCCGCGGCGGCGCGCGCGAGGTCCACGGCGGCCCGCGCGAGCAGCTCGGTGCGGCGCCGCGGCACGAACACGCCCGGGCCGACGGCGACGCGCCGCCCGGCGAACGCCACCCAGCCGAGGACGGTCTCCAGCGGCTCGCCCGCGACGCGGCGGTCCGTCAGGTCCGCGAGCCGCCGCGGGTCGGACGCGGCCGCGCGCAGCAGCGCGGCCTCCTCCTCGGCGAACACGCAGCCCGCGGCACGCAGGCGCGCGACGAGGGCGGCGTCGGCGGCGTCCGTCGCGGGCGAGTCCGTCACCCCGGGATCGTCGCACCGCGCGCCGGGGCCGGTCATCGCCATCGCCATCGCCGGTGGGCGGCGTCCACCAGCCGAAGGTCCTCCGGGTGCCGCCGCGTCGCACGACTAGGCTGACGTCGCATACCCATCCGTCTGTCGAAGGAGCACCATGGCCAGCATCGAGGCCGTCGGCGCCCGCGAGATCCTGGACTCGCGCGGCAACCCCACTGTCGAGGTCGAGGTCGCCCTCGACGACGGCACGATCGCCCGCGCGGCCGTCCCCTCGGGCGCGTCCACGGGTGCGTTCGAGGCCGTCGAGCGCCGCGACTCCGACGACCCCCGCTACGGCGGCAAGGGCGTCGAGGGTGCCGTCAACGCGGTGATCGACGACATCGCGCCGGAGCTCATCGGGTTCGAGGCGAGCGAGCAGCGGCTCGTCGACGCCGCGCTCATCGAGCTCGACGGCACGCCCAACAAGGGCAAGCTCGGCGCCAACGCGATCCTCGGCGTCTCGCTCGCCGTCGCGAAGGCCGCGGCCGACTCGGCCGACCTGCCGCTGTTCCGCTACGTCGGCGGCCCGAACGCGCACGTGCTGCCCGTGCCGATGATGAACATCCTCAACGGCGGGTCGCACGCGGACTCGAACGTCGACATCCAGGAGTTCATGGTCGCCCCGATCGGCGCGACGACGTTCCGCGAGGCGCTGCGCACCGGCACCGAGGTGTACCACTCGCTCAAGTCCGTGCTGAAGAGCAAGGGCCTGGCGACGGGCCTCGGCGACGAGGGCGGCTTCGCGCCGAACCTCGAGAGCAACCGCGCCGCGCTCGACCTCATCCTCGTCGCGATCGAGAAGGCCGGCTTCGTGCCCGGCCAGGACGTCGCGCTCGCGCTCGACGTGGCCGCCACGGAGTTCTTCCGCGACGGCGCGTACCAGTTCGAGGGTGCCGCCAAGTCGCCCGCCGAGATGATCGCGTTCTACGAGCAGCTCGTCGCGGACTACCCGCTGGTCTCGATCGAGGACCCGCTCTCCGAGGACGAGTGGGACTCGTGGGTCGAGCTCGTCGGCAACGTCGGCGACCGCGTGCAGATCGTCGGCGACGACCTGTTCGTCACCAACCCGGAGCGCCTCGCCAAGGGCATCCAGCTCAAGGCGGCGAACTCGCTGCTCGTGAAGCTCAACCAGATCGGCACGCTCACCGAGACGCTCGACGCGGTGACGCTCGCGCAGCGCAGCGGCTTCACGACGATGACCTCGCACCGCTCCGGCGAGACCGAGGACACGACGATCGCCGACCTGTCGGTCGCGACGAACGCCGGCCAGATCAAGACCGGTGCGCCCGCCCGCGGCGAGCGCATCAACAAGTACAACCAGCTGCTCCGCATCGAGGAGGAGCTGGACGACGCGGGCATCTACGCCGGTCGCAGCGCCTTCCCGCGCTTCTCGGCCTGACGTCCCGCGACGCAGCCGCCCGACGCCCGGTCCGCCCTCGTGGCGGGCCGGGCGTCGGCGCGTGCGGGGAACCCCGGGGCGTGACGCGCCGGGCGCGCGGGTCGTGGAGGTTCGGTGGGGACCCCGCCCGGCCGGGCGCGGCGTCCGCGCGGATCGCGGCGTGCGACGGCAGAATCGTCGCCATGCCCGCGCCCCGTCGTCCCGTCGTGCCCGGTGGCCCCGGCCGTCGGCCCGCGCGCGAGCAGACGCCGTCGGGGCCGGTCCCGCACGCCGGCCGCACGGGTGCGTCGCGTCCCGCCGCCGGCCGCACGGGCAGCCCGCGGCCGGGGCGTGCCCCGGCGCCGCGGTCCGGCCCGGTGCCGAAGGTCGCGCCCGTCCCGGGTGGTGCGAGCCGACCGGGGGCGAACCGTCCGGCCGGGCGGCCGTCGGCGTCGTCGGGGGCGGGAGCCCGTCCGGGGACGCCCGCGCGCGGCACGCCGCGCGCCACGCCGTCGCAGCCGCGCGTGCCCCGCATGTTCACGGTCCGCACCATGGTGTTCTCGCTCGTCGTGCTGCTCGCGTTCGTGCTCGTCTACCCGACGCTGTCGTCGTTCCTGCAGCACCGGGCGGAGGTCGACCAGCTGCGCGCCGAGCGCGACGCGGCGGTCGCGGAGAACGAGGACCTCGAGGCCGAGCTGCGCCGCTGGGACGACCCGGCGTACGTGATGGCGCAGGCGCGGGAGCGGCTGTCGTTCGTCATGCCGGGCGAGACCGCGTTCCGCGTGGTCGACCCCGAGACGGTGCCGGACGCGCCGGTGGTCGAGGACGGGCCGGCGGCGGGCGCCGCCGAGGGCTCCACCCGGCCGTGGTACAGCACCGTGTGGGAGTCCGTGCGCGCCGCCGGCGAGACCGACGTCGACGCCGTCCCCGAGGGCACGCCCGCCACGGGCACGACGCCCGACCCGGCGGGCGTGCCCACCCCCGACCCGGCAGCGCCGACCCCCTGACGCCGACGCCCGGCGGCGCCCCTGACCCCGACGCCTGGCACCGACCGGCCGCCGAGGCCGTCGTCACCGTCGCGCGCATCGGCGACAATGGACGGTCGCCACCGCGACCCGCACCCCTGCGTGCCCGTCCCCGTCCCCGTCCCCGTCCTGCGTCAGGAACCGCCGTGCCCGCTGACACCCCGCTGCCCGACCCGACCGCGCACCGCGACACGCCCGGCCCCTCCGCCGGCGACGCGCCCGCCGCGCCGGCCCCGGTCGCTGCGGACGTCACGCCGCGCGACGTCGAGGTCCTCACCGAGCAGCTCGGCCGCCCGCCCCGCGGTGTCGTGGGCGTCGCGGCGCGCTGCGTGTGCGGCCGTCCGCTGGTGGTCCGCACAGCACCCCGGCTCGACGACGGGACGCCGTTCCCGACGACGTACTACCTGACGAGCCCGCAGGCCGTCGCCGCCGTGAGCACGGTCGAGGCCGGCGGGTACATGAAGGAGCTCACCGCCCGGCTCGCGGAGGACGAGGAGCTCGCGGCGGGCCACCGGCGTGCGCACGAGGCGTACCTCGCCGACCGCGAGGCCATCGCGCACGTGCCGGAGATCGCCGGCATCTCGGCGGGCGGCATGCCGCACCGCGTGAAGTGCCTGCACGTGCTCGTCGCGCACGCGCTCGCCGCCGGTCCGGGCGTCAACCCGGTGGGCGACGAGGTGCTCGGCATGATCGCCGACCGGTGGAGCCCGGACCGCTGCACCTGCTGACCGCGGCGGGCGGGTGCCGTCCACGCGCCGGCCCGGCGGGACCCGGACCGGCGGGGATGACACGATGTGCGCGTGACGCGTGTGGCTGCCATCGACTGCGGGACCAACTCCATCCGTCTGCTCGTCGCGGACGTCGACCCGGCGGCCGGCACGCTCGTCGACCTCGACCGCCGCAACGAGGTCGTGCGGCTCGGCCAGGGGGTCGACCGCACCGGCCGGCTCGCCCCGGAGGCGCTCGCGCGCACGCTCGACGCGGCGCGCCGCTACCACGACGTGTGCACCGACCTCGGCGTCGAGGCGGTCCGGTTCGTGGCGACCTCCGCGACCCGCGACGCCGAGAACCGCGCCGACTTCGTGACCGGCGTGCAGGAGGCGCTCGGCGTCGAGCCCGAGGTCGTCGGTGGCGACGAGGAGGCGCGGCTGTCGTTCCGCGGCGCGACGGGCGTGCTCGCGGGCCGGTTCGACGCGCCGTTCCTCGTGGTCGACCTGGGCGGCGGCTCCACGGAGCTCGTCCTCGGCACCGACGCCCCCGACGCGGCTCTCTCGATGGACGTCGGGTCGGTCCGCATGACCGAGCGCCACCTGCACACCGACCCGCCGACGCAGGACGAGGTCGCGGCCGCGACGGCCGACGTCCGCGCCGCGCTGGACGCGGCCGCCGAGGTCGTCCCGCTCGGCCGGACCGTGACGCTCGTCGGCCTGGCCGGCTCGATCACGACCCTCACCGCGCACGCGCTGCGGCTGCCGTCGTACCAGCGCGACCGCATCGACGGCACGCAGCTGCCGGTCGAGGACGTCCTCGCCGCCTGCGACGACCTGCTGCGCCGCTCGCACGACGAGCGGGCCCAGCTGCCGTACCTGCACCCCGGGCGCGTCGACGTCATCGGCGCCGGCGCGCTGGTGTGGCGCGAGGTGGTGACGCGCGTGCGCGACGAGGTCGCGGCCGCCGGCGGTGCCCTGACCTCCGTGGTCACGTCGGAGCACGACATCCTCGACGGCATCGCCTGGAGCGTCGCGGAGCGCTGACGCGCCCGGCGGCTCCCCACCGACCGGCCACTGCGCCGACCACGTCCCCCCTGCGCCGACCACGTCACCCCTGCGTGACGACCTCGACCCACACCTGACGAGCTCGCGCGCCTCCACCCGCACGCCCGCGCGGCGTCGAGGTCGCCGGTTCCGCGGTGAGGTCGCCGCCCGGAGGAGGCGATCTCGGCCTCCGACCGGCGATCTCGGCGTGCGCGCGTGCGAGGCGGGAGCCGGGCCCGGCGCCCGGCGGGGGAGCCGGCGGCGTCCGGACGACGGCTGCCGCCGGATCGCGTCCGGACCGACGGGAACCGGATGCGGGTCGTGGCCGTTTGCCTAGCCTGGAACCCCCGTCCCTGCGCTGACCCGGAAAGGGCCATGACCGCCGACACCTGGGCCGACATCGGCCTCGTCCTGCTGTTCATCCTCGTCGGCGGAGTCTTCGCCGGCACCGAGCTCGCCCTGGTCTCGCTGCGCGAGTCCCAGCTCGGCCAGCTCGAGAAGCAGTCGGCGCGTGGGGCACGCGTCGCCGCCGTGGCGCGGAACCCGAACCGGTTCCTCGCGGCGGTGCAGATCGGCGTGACGGTCGCGGGGTTCTTCTCCGCGGCGTTCGGCGCGTCGACGCTCGCGCCGTCGGCCGCCCCGCTGTTCGAGGCGCTGGGCCTGAACCGCGGCACGGCGGAGGGCGTCGCGCTCGTCGTGCTCACGCTCGTCATCGCGTACCTGTCGCTCGTGCTCGGCGAGCTCGTGCCCAAGCGCATCGCGATGCAGCAGAGCCAGCGCGTCGCGCTGGCCGTGGCGCCGCCGCTCGACCGCTTCGCGATCCTCATGACGCCCGTGGTGTGGCTGCTGTCCAAGAGCACCGACACGGTCGTGCGGCTCTTCGGCCTCGACCCGAAGGCCACCGGGGAGCAGATCACCGACGAGGAGCTGCGCGACCTCGTCCGCACGCACCCCGACCTCCCCGAGGACGAGCGCCGCCTCATCGACGACGTGTTCTCCGCGGGGGACCGCTCGCTCGTCGAGGCGATGCGTCCGCGCGCCGACGTGCAGTTCCTCGCCGCGTCGTCGCCGATCGCGGAGGCCGCGCGCGTCGTCGAGGGGCTGCCGTACTCGCGGTACCCGGTCACGGGCGAGGACTTCGACGACATCGTCGGGTTCGTGCACGTGCGCGACCTGCTGGCGCCGGTCGCCCGGGCCGTGCGCGAGGCGGACGCGGACCCGGACGCGCACGGTCGCGAGGGCGTCGTGGAGGCGATCGTCGAGGTCGCGGCCACGACGGTCGGCGACGTGACGCGCCCCATCGAGTCGCTGCCGGGCACGAACGCCGTCCTGCCGACGCTGTCGCTCATGCGGCGCACCGGCTCGCACATGGCCGTGGTCGTCGACGAGTACGGCGGCACGGACGGCATCGTCACGCTCGAGGACCTGCTCGAGGAGCTCGTCGGCGAGATCGTCGACGAGTACGACCCCGTGCCGGCCCGCGCCGCCGGCGGTGAGGCGCTCGACGCCGGCCTGACGCTCGAGGAGTTCGCCGAGCGCACGGGCGTCACCCTGCCCGAGGGTGCGTACGAGACGGTCGCCGGGTACGTGCTCGCCGAGCTCGGCCGCATCCCCGACGCGGGCGCGGTGGTGACGGTCACGCAGGCCGCCACGGGCGAGCGGCGCGACGACGACGCGGCGGGACCGGCCCCGACGCGGCTCGTCGTCGTCGAGGTCGACCGCCGCCGGATCACCCGCGTGCGCGTCGAGCGGGACGCGGAACCGGGTGGCGCCGGGTCGGACGGTGCGGAGCCGGGTGGCGCGGGAGCGGGCGGTGCGGAGGCCGGCGCCAGCACCGCCGCGCTGTTCGCCGACTCGGCGGTCGCCCGTTCCGAGGCGGACGGCCGCGGCCGTGGCGCCGGCACCGGCGACGTCACCGGCAACGTCACCGGCACCGGCACCGGGCACGGCACGGCCGGCTGACCTGCACGTCCCCGCCCCGCGCGCGTCGTCGCACGCGCGCGGGCGCGGGTGTGCGCACCGTCACCGCGACTCCGGCACGCGTGGGAGCGCTCGCACCTCTACCGTGGGACCTATGGCTCAGACGTCCACTCCTGCGGTCGGCGCGGCGTCCGCGACCGGCAAGCTGATGCCGGCGCCCCAGGGCAAGCCGCGCAAGGTCCCGCGCGTCGTCGTGCTCGGCGGGGGCACGGTCGGGCTGTACTCCGCCCGCCGCCTGCGCAAGCGGCTGGGCCGGCGGGACGCGGCGATCGTCGTCGTCGACCCGCGCCCGTACATGACGTACGCGCCGTTCCTCCCCGAGGCGGCCGCCGGGTCGATCGACCCGCGCAACGTCGTCGCCCCGCACCGTCGCGCCCTCAAGGGCATCGACGTGCTGCAGGGCCACGTCACGCACGTCGAGCACGCCAACCGCCGCGTGGAGATCACGCCCGTCGAGGGCGAGCCGTACTGGGTGACGTACGACCACCTCGTCGTCGGCCTGGGCTCGGTCGCCCGCACGCTGCCCATCCCGGGGCTGGCGGAGCAGGGCATCGGCTTCAAGAACGTCGAGGAGGCCATCGCGCTGCGCAACCACGTGCTGGGCCGCATCGACGTGGCGTCGAGCACCTGGGACCCCGAGCTGCGCCGCAAGATGCTGACGTTCGTCTTCGTCGGCGGCGGGTTCGCCGGCATCGAGGCGCTCGCCGAGGTCGAGGACATGGCGCGCTACGCCGTCCAGCACTACAAGCAGATCGAGCCGGAGGAGCTGCGCTTCGTCCTCGTCGAGGGCAGCCCGCGCATCCTCCCCGAGGTCAGCGAGGAGCTCGGCGGGTACACGCTCGAGCAGCTGCGCAAGCGCAACATCGAGATCTTCCTGTCGACGTTCCTCAGCTCGTGCGTCGACGGGCACGTCGTGCTGTCGAACAAGACGGAGTTCGACGCGGAGACGATCGTGTGGACCGCGGGCGTCAAGGCGAACCCGGTGCTGCAGAACTCGGACCTGCCCCTCGACAAGATGGGCCGCGTCATCGCGAACGAGTACCTGCAGGTCACGGCGGAGGACGGCACGGTCGTCGCCGACGCCTACGCCGCGGGTGACTGCGCGGCCGTGCCCGACCTGTACAACCCCGGCAAGTTCTGCCCCCCGAACGCCCAGCACGCGCTGCGGCAGGGCAACCACATCGGCGACAACCTCGCCGTGGTGCTCCGCTCGGGCGAGCCGACGCCGTACAAGCACAAGAACGTCGGCGCCGTCGCGTCGCTCGGCATGTACAAGGGCGTCGCGCAGATGTTCGGCAAGATCAAGGTCCGCGGCTTCCCTGCGTGGGTCCTGCACCGCACGTACCACGTGTTCGCCATGCCGACCGTGAACCGCAAGATCCGCATCATGGCCGGCTGGACGGGCTCGCTGCTGCTGCGCCGCGAGGTCGTCGCCCTCGGCTCGCTGCACGACCCGCGCGCGGAGTTCCGCAGCGCCGCCGTGCCGCCGAAGCCGAAGGTCGAGCAGACGTCGCAGGACACGCCGCCGACGGATGGCGCGAAGCCGCAGGAGTCGCTGCCGTCGTACAAGGCGGAGCCCGGCTCGCCGGCCGAGAAGCGGGACGAGCACGCCCAGAAGAAGTGACCTGCGCCGCAGGCGCCGACGACCCCGGGACCAGCGGTCCCGGGGTCGTCGTGCGTCCGGACGCCGTCGCGCCGAGGACTGCGGTGCGTCGCCCGCGGCGGCGCCTGGCACGATGACGCACGCGCCCCCGTAGCCCAACCGGCAGAGGCAACCGGCTTAAACCCGGTCCAGTCCGGGTTCGAACCCCGGCGGGGGCACCGTCACATCTCGCAGTCGCACACGAGGTTGTACTCGACGACCTGCTCGCCGTCCTCGGGTCGCGCCCAGACCTCGGCCTCGGCGCGGGAGGCGAAGCGCCGGCCGACGAGGCGGCCGGTCGGGAGCAGGACGCCGACCTCGATGTGCTCGCGCGGGTCGTCCGGGTCGGCGGCCGCCGCGGCACCCGGCGTGACGGGTGGCGTGGATGTGCTCATGGTCCTCCCTCGGTCGGGTCCAGCATGCACCCGCGCGGCACGGTCGGGCGACGCGGTCAGGCGCTGCGGCGCAGCGCGACGGTCGGGAAGTCGACCGGCACGTCGAGCGCGACGTTGACGTAGTTCGTGAACAGGTTGAGCGCGACGTGGGCGACGATCTCGACGATCTCCTCGTCGCCGAACCCGGCGTCGCGCACGGCCCGCACCTCGTCCGCCGGCACCTGGCCGCGCTCCTCGACGAGGGCGAGCGCGAAGCGCAGTGCCGCGGCGGTGCGCGGGTCGTCGGACCGTCCCTCCTGCGCGGCGGCCATGGCGTCCCGCGGCACGCCGGCCCTGCGGCCGAGCGCGGTGTGGGCCGCGAGGCAGTAGGCGCACGCGTTGCGGTTCGCGACGGCGACGGCGATCTGCTCGCCGAGGGCGGCGCCGAGCGTGCCGTCGCCGAGCGCGCCGAACGACCCCCACATGCTGCGCAGCGCGGCCGGCGAGCTCGCGACGGCGCGGAACATGGCCGGCACGGTGCCGAACGCGCCGTGGATCTGGTCGAGCTGGTCCTTGACGGTGCCCGTGGCGGTGTCGCGGTCGACGAGGTGGACGAGGGACATGGTGTGCTCCTGTCGTGGTGCTGCGGAGGTCGTGCCGCGGCCGGACCGGCGGCGACAGGTCCAGACTGCCGCCCGATGCGGGACGAGAAGATGCGTACCGTCTCGACTTCCTACCGATCCGTCCACCACACTGGTGCGGTGACGACCATCGACCGGCTCTCGCCGCTGCTCGAGCGCTTCCGCGTCCGCGCGCAGCTGTTCCACACGGGCCCCCTGTGCGGCGTCACGACGTTCGCCGCGCGCCCGGGGCGCGGCTTCCTGCACGTGCTCCGCGACGGCGAGATGGACGTGACCCACCAGGTGCCGGGAGGCGGCCTGGAGACGCTGCACGTCGACGAGCCGTCGCTGCTGCTGTACCCGCGCCCGCTCGAGCACGCCTTCCGCAACGCCCCCGTGGAGGGGGCCGACTTCGCGTGCGCGACGCTCGACCTGGAGGGCGGCGACGCGCACCCGCTCGTGCGGACCCTCCCGTCGGTGGTCGTCGTGCCGCTCGCCGCGGTCCCCGGCCTGCGCCCCGCGCTCGACCTGCTCTTCGCCGAGGTCGACGAGGTCCGGTGCGGCCGTCGCGTGCTCGCGGACCGGCTGTTCGAGGTCGTGCTCATCCAGCTGTTCCGCTGGGTGCTCGACCACACCGACGACCTCGCCCTGCCGGCCGGCCTGCTGCCCGGCCTGGCCGACGAGCGGCTCGCGCCTGCGCTCGTGGCGCTGCACGAGGAGCCCGGCCACCCGTGGACGCTCGACGCGATGGCCCGCCGCGCGAGCATGTCGCGCAGCGCCTTCGCCGCGCGGTTCAAGGAGGCGGTGGGGCAGTCGCCGGCGGACTACCTGACGGCGTGGCGGCTGACCGTCGCGCAGGACCGGCTGCGGGCGGGCGCCTCGGTCGCGGCCACGTCGGCCGAGCTCGGCTACGCGCACCCGTCGGCGTTCACGCGGGTGTTCACGCAGCGCGTGGGTGCCTCCCCGCGGGCGTGGCTGGCGTCGGCGGGCTGAGCCGGGGCGGCGGGCGGGCGCGTGCCGCGGGCGACGACGGTCGGACCAGGTACGTGCCGTGCCCCCGCACGACCAGGCCGTCGCGCAGCTCGAGCACCTCGCTGACCTCACCGCCGCGCTCGTTGCGGTACGCGAGCACGACGGTGCCGACACCGGCGTAGACCTTCTCCACGCGGTGGTGCAGGTCCGGCAGCAGCTCGAGGCCGCGCGCCCAGGAGCCGCGCAGGGCGTCCTTGCCGCGCAGGACGCCGTCCGACCCGGGCAGCACCCGGGCGGCGAAGGGCGAGGTGAAGACCACGTCGTCGGCGACGAGCGCGAGCACCGCCTCGAGGTCGTGCGCGTTCCAGGCGCGCTCCCAGCGCTCGGCGAGGTCGGTGGCCCGGGCGGCGTCCATGGCGGACAGCGTCGGGGGTGCGGATGCGCGCGCGGGAGGGCGGGTCCGGATGGCGGACGGTCCGCGTCGTCGTGGTCCGGCGCAGCGGCGTGCCTCAGGCGCCGTCGCGGGGCTCCGGCGTCCCCTCCGGCGACTCCCGCACCTGCTCGCGGGCGCGCAGCTGCGCCTCCCAGTCGCGCAGCATCTGCTCGTGGAGCGCGTCGCTGCGACGCTCCTCGGCGCGCCGCTGCTCGTCGTCGGCCGGGTCGGCGTACCGCCGGGGCCGCTCGTGCTCCGGGAAGCCGGACGTCGCCGTCGCCGGCCAGGGCACGGCCCGCCGCGGGGTCTGCGGCCGCCCGGCGACCAGCCACGCGACCCCGCCGGCGATCGGCAGCACGACGATCAGGACCAGCCACCAGCCCTTGGACAGGTTCCGCACCCGGTCACCGTCCGACTGCACGCAGTCGATCAGGCAGTACACGAGCAGGGCCATCTCGACGACGAACGGCAGGAAGCGCAGCACCCTCGGTCCCCTTCGCACGCGCGCGCGTCCCCTGACGTGCGCGTCGCGACGGACCGTACCGAGCCGGGCGCTGCCGCGGGGCGGATTCGGCGCGGCAGGTGCGCTCCGGGCGGCCCGGTCACCCGATCCGCCCACCGCCGGGTCAGTCGAGGCCGGCCGCGGCCTCCGCCGCCTCGATCTGCGCGGCCCACTCGCGCTTCGCGGCGCGCCAGCCCTCGTCGTCGGCGCCGAGGCGCCAGTAGCCGGAGATGGAGAGGTCCGTGCGGGCCACGCGGCGCTCCGCGCGCAGGTAGGCGCGCAGCTCCTTCACGGCACCGGCCTCGCCGTGCACGAACGCGCACACGCGCCCCGCCGGCCACGGCCACGCGCGCACCGCGTCGACGAGCGCGACGCCCGGCACGCCGGTGCCCGTGTGCACCCACCGCACCTCGACGCCCGCCGGGGCGGTCAGGGGGATCTCGTCCTCGGGCCCGTGCACCTCCAGCACGGCGAGACCCCGGGCGTCGGCCGGCAGCGCCTCGAGCCCGACCGCCACGGCGGGCAGGGCGCTGGCGTCGCCGACGAGCAGGTGCGCGTCCGCGGCGGGCTCGGGCGACCACGCGCCACCGGGGCCGTGCACGAGCACGTCGTCGCCCGGCTGCGCGCCGGCCGCCCAGGGACCGGCGAGCCCCTCGTCCCCGTGCAGCACCACGTCGACGGTGAGCTCGTGCGTCGCCGCGTCCCACGCGCGGACGGTGTAGGCACGCAGACGGACGTCGCCCACGTCGCCGAGGGCGGCCCGCAGCGCCTCCACGTCGACACGGCCGTCGGTCGCGAGGGGCCGGGGACCGGGAGGGGCGAAGCCCAGCTTGACGTAGGAGTCGGCATGGGTGGGCTCCTCGAACGGCGCCATGCCCGGCCCGCCGAGCACGACCCGCACGAGCCGCGGCGTGAGCCGCTCGGTGCGCACCACGCGGCCCAGCACGGGCGCCGGCCGGCGGCGGACGGGCGGTGCGGCGGGGGAGGGCTGGGCGCCGGGCAGGGTCACACAGGTAAGCCTAACCTCGGTGCGCCGGGAATCCGCCCGCCCGCCGGCGGACGCCCGTGCGACGATGGCGACGCAGGTCACACCGCCCCGGCGGGAACCCGTTGCCACAGGCACTCGTTCCGCGATCGTCCACCCCGTCCCTGCCCGGACCGGCGCGCGTGCCGGCCGCCTCCCGGAGGACCCATGTCCCGGCTCGCCCGGCTGTCCCTCGCCAACCGGTCCGTCGTCGCCCTGATCACGGTGGCGATCGCGGTGTTCGGCTGGATCAGCCTCGGATCGCTGAAGTCCGAGCTCATCCCGTCGCTGCAGATCCCCACGGCCGTCGTGGTCGCCGTCGACCCCGGCTCGTCCCCCCAGCTGGTCGAGACGCAGCTGACGGAGCCGATCGAGCAGGCGATCTCCGCCGTCGACGACGTGGAGTCGGTGACGTCGACGTCGTCCACCTCGGTGTCGACGACGACCGTCCAGCTCACCTACGGCATCGACGTCGACGCCGCCGCGCAGGACGTGCAGCGCGCGGTCGACCGGATCCGCTCGCAGCTGCCGGAGGGTGTCGAGCCGACCGTCGTCACGGGCTCCATCGACGACCTGCCGGTCGTGCAGCTCGCCGTCGCGGGCACGCCCGACGACGTCGCCGCCGGCGAGGAGCCCGACGCGGCGCTCGCGCGCGCGGTCGAGGAGACGCTCGTGCCGCGGCTCGAGCAGGTCGAGGGGGTCCGGGACGTGAGCGTCTCCGGCGTCGCCGAGCAGGCGGTCACGGTCACGCTCGACCTGCCCGCGCTGACCGCCGCCGGGCTGTCCCCGACCGCGGTGCAGACGGTGCTGCAGGACAACGGCCTCGTGCTGCCCACGGGCACGGTGCGCGACGGCGACCTCACGCTGTCGGTGCAGGCGGGCTCGGAGATCACCTCGGTCGAGGACCTCGAGGGGCTGCCCCTGCTCGGCGCGGCGACGGGTCAGCCGGTCGCGCTCGGCGACGTCGCGGACGTCGTCGTCGCCCCCGTGCCCGCCACGTCGTTCTCGCGGCTCGACGGCGCCCCGGCGCTGGCGGTCGCGCTGACGAAGACGCCCGCGGGCAACACGGTCGACGTGTCGCACGGCGCGCAGGAGGCCGTCGACGAGGTCCGTGCGCAGCTCGGCGAGGGCGTGGACGTCGAGGTCGTGTTCGACCAGGCGCCGTTCATCGAGGAGTCCATCGAGGGGCTCGCCACCGAGGGCGGCCTGGGCCTGGTCTTCGCGGTGCTCGTGATCCTGCTGTTCCTCGGCTCCGTCCGCTCGACCCTCGTGTCCGCGATCTCCATCCCGCTGTCGCTGCTCGTCACGTTCATCGGGCTGCGCGTCGGCGGCTACTCGCTCAACATCCTCACGCTCGGCGCGATGACCATCGCGATCGGCCGCGTCGTCGACGACTCCATCGTCGTCATCGAGAACATCAAGCGGCACCTGTCCTACGGCGAGGCCAAGCGCGACGCCATCACGACGGCCGTGCGCGAGGTCGCGTCCGCGATCACCGCGGCCACCGTGGCCACCGCGGCGGTGTTCCTGCCGATCGCGCTCGTCGGCGGCATGGTCGGGGAGCTGTTCCGGCCGTTCGCCGTGACGACCGCCATCGCGCTCGCGGCGTCGCTCGTCGTGTCCCTGACCATCGTGCCGGTGCTCGCCTACTGGTTCGTGAAGGCCGACGGCGGCGACGCCGCCGAGGCGGAGGCGCTGCGCACGGCCGCGGAGGAGAAGGAGCGGCGCGGCTGGATGCAGCGCGGCTACCTCGCGACGCTGCGCGGCTCGCTCGCGCACCCCGTCCTCACCGTCCTGGCCGCCGTCGCGGTGCTCGTCGGCACGGTGGGCCTGTCCACGCGGCTGGAGACGAACTTCCTCGGCGACGCCGGCCAGGACACCCTGACCGTCACCGAGACGTTCCCCGCGGGCACGTCGCTCGAGGCGCAGGACGCCGCGGCGCGCGAGACCGAGGAGCGCCTCGTCGGCGTCGAGGGCGTCGAGACCGTGCAGACGACCGTCGGCTCCGCGGGCGGTGTCGAGGCGGCCTTCGGCGGCGGGGGCGGGGCACCGCGCGCGAGCTATGCGCTGACGCTGGCGCCCGACGGCGACAACGCGGCGGTCGAGGCCGACGTGCGGGAGGCCGTCGCGGACCTCACCGACGGCACGCACGGCGAGGTCGTCGTCGCCGGCGCCGACGCCGCGTTCGGCTCGTCCACCGTCGACGTCGTCGTGCAGGCGGACGACGCCGACGAGCTCGCCGACCTCGCGTCGCGCGTGCAGGAGGTCGTCGCCGGCCTCGAGGGCACGACCGACGTGACGAACAACCTCGCCGCCGACCAGCCGACCGTGCGCGTCACGGTCGACCGCGACGCCGCCGCGGCCGCGGGCCTCACCGAGACCGCCGTGGTCGGCACCGTCGCCGGGCTGCTCAGCCCGCAGCCGGTCGGCACGGTCGACCTCGGCACCGGGCCGCTCGACGTCACGGTCGTCGCGACCGCCGCGCCCGCCACGGTCGCCGAGCTCGAGCAGCTCGTGCTGCCCACGCCGGCCGGGGTCGTCCCGCTCACCGCGGTGGCGTCCGTCGAGACCGTCGAGGTGCCCGTCTCCGTCACCCGCATCGACGGCCGGCGCGCGGCGACGATCTCCGCGACCCCCGCCGGGCAGGACCTCGGTGCGCTCACCGCGGAGCTGCGCACGGCCCTCGAGGACGTCGACGTGCCGGCCGGGGCGAGCGTCGAGGTCGGCGGCGTCGCCGCCGACCAGGAGGACGCGTTCGCCGACCTCGGCCTCGCGCTGCTCATCGCGATCGCGATCGTCTACGTCGTCATGGTCGCCACGTTCCGGTCGCTGCTGCAGCCGGTCGTGCTCATGGTGTCCGTGCCGTTCGCGGCGACCGGCGCGCTCGTCGGCCTGCTGCTGACCGGCACGCCGCTGGGCGTCCCCGCGCTCATCGGCGTGCTGATGCTCATCGGCATCGTCGTGACCAACGCGATCGTCCTCATCGACCTCGTCAACCAGTACCGCGACCGCGGGCGCGACCTGGACGACGCGGTGATGGAGGGCGCGCGCAAGCGGCTGCGGCCCATCGTCATGACGGCGGCGGCGACGATCTTCGCGCTGCTGCCCATGTCGCTGGGCCTCACCGGCGGGGGCGTGTTCATCTCGCGGCCGCTCGCGATCGTCGTCATCGGCGGCCTGTTCACGTCGACGCTGCTGACGCTCGTGCTCGTGCCGGTGCTCTACACGCTGCTGGTGCGGGCGCAGGACCGGGGGCGGGCACGGCGCGTCGCGCGGGACGAGCGGCGGTCCGCGCGCCGGGCGGAGCGGCACGCGGCGAAGCACGCCGCCTGACGCCTCGGGCGCGGCGCTGCCGCCACCGGGCGAGGCCGCCCACGACGACGACGCGCCGGCACCCCCCTCCGGGGTGCCGGCGCGTCGTGCTGGTCCCGCGGGTGCCGGCCCCCTCCGACCGGCCCCGCGGGCGATCAGGGGTCAGGCGTCGCGCGTGCGCAGGCGCACGGCGGCGACGGCGAGCAGGACGGCGACCCAGCCCAGGAGGATCGCGTAGCCCGCCCACGGGCCCGGGGTGAACGCCATGCCGAACTGGCCGTCGGCGAGCTGCTCCGGCGTCTGCGTGACGGCCGAGCCCGCGGTCGAGGGCAGCAGCGGCCGCACGTACTCCAGCGGCTTCCAGCTGATCATGAGCAGGACGTTCTCGACGATGAGCACCAGGCCGATCACGGTCGTGATGGCGGCGGCGGTGTTGCGCAGCAGGGCCCCGACGGCGAGGCCGAGGAGCGCGATGCCCGTCGCGTAGAGCACGACGCCGAGCACGACGCGGGCGACGTGCGGCGCACCCCAGTCCGGCGCCAGGTCGGGCACGATCGCGCCCGCGAGCAGGGTCGAGAGGCCGACCGCGACCGCGACGGTCACGAACGTGACGGTGGCGACGACGACGACCTTCGCGGCCAGCACCGGCAGGCGCCCGGGGACCGCGGCGAACGTCGAGCGGACCGACCCGGTGGCGTACTCGCCCGTGATCGTCATCGCGGCCAGCACGATGAGCGGCAGCGGCGCGAGCAGCATGCCGGGCTGCAGGTACATCTGCACCATCTCGACGGAGCCCGCCGGGATGCCCTCGACGGGCTCGGGGAACGACCGGAGGGAGACCGCGCCGAGCGCGGCGATCCCGGCCATGAGCAGGACGGCGACGCCGAGCGTCCAGTACGTCGACCGCAGGGTCCACAGCTTGAGCCACTCCGCGTGCACGACGCGGGGGAACGTGACGCGTGCGCCCTCGGCGGCGCGGTGCACCGGTGCGGGCGTGCCCGCCGTGGGTGCGGGGGCGGTCGTGGCGGTCATCGGGCCACCTCCGTGGCGGTCGTGCCGGTGGTGGCCGTGCCGCCGGAGCGGTACTCGACGAGGTCACCGGTCAGGGACATGTACGCGTCCTCGAGCGAGCCCGTGACGGGCGTCAGCTCGTGCAGGACGAGGCGGGCCGCGGCGGCGACCTCGCCGACGGCGGCGGCCGTCGGACCGTGCACCTCGAGCAGGCCGGGCTCCACCGCCTCGACGGTGACGTCCGGGCCGGCGAGCACGGCGGCCAGCTCGGCCGCGTGCGGCGTCCGCACGCGCACGGTCGTGCGCGTCGAGCGGCCGACCACGTCGCGCACCGTCCCGTCCGCGACGATCCGCCCGCGGCCGATGACGAGCAGGTGGTCGGCCGTGACGGCCATCTCGCTCATGAGGTGCGAGGAGAGGAAGACGGTGCGTCCCTCGCGGGCGAGGTGCTGCACGAGGCCGCGCACCCAGAGCACCCCCTCGGGGTCGAGCCCGTTGACCGGCTCGTCGAGGATCAGGGTGTGCGGGTCGCCGAGCAGCGCGGCGGCGATGCCCAGGCGCTGCCCCATGCCGAGCGAGAAGCCCTTGACGCGCTTGTTCGCGACCGAGCCGAGGCCCGTGAGCTCGATGACCTCGTTGACGCGCTTCGCGCCGATGCCGTGCGTGGCGGCGAGCGTGCGCAGGTGCTGCTTGGCGGTCCGGCTCGGGTGCACGGCCTTCGCGTCGAGCAGCGCGCCCACCTCGGTGAGCGGCGCGCGCATGCGGCCGTACGGCGTGCCGGAGACCGTGACGGCCCCCGCGCTGGGCTTGTCCAGCCCCACGATCATGCGCATCGTGGTGGACTTGCCGGCACCGTTGGGCCCGAGGAAGCCCGTCACGGTGCCGGGGCGGACGGTGAAGGAGATGTCGTCCACGGCCGTGGTGCGGCCGTAGCGCTTCGTGAGTGACTGCGCCTCGATCATGGCGCCGGGCTCCCCTGGTCGACGGTCGTGCGGACGTCTCGAACGTAGGCCCGGCGCCCGGGCGCCCGGCACCGTCCGGGGGACCATTCGGGCGCCCTCGCCTCATCCCCGGGGACGACACCGGACTCAGGGTGGGATGAGGGGAACGCGGCGGGCACCGCCGACGTTGGTTACGTTGTCGACCAGCACGTCCCCGGCCGATCACGACCAGGAGCCCTCATGGCGAATCCCGTCTTCAACAGCAGTCCCGTCTTCGCGGACCCGCGTCAGCAGCGCCGCGGCGGCCGCCCCGCACCCTCGGCACCCACGTTCGGCGGCCCCGCCGTCGACGCGGCGTCGCTCGAGGCGATGTACGACGGCCCGACCGCGACCACGCGCGACACCGGCCGCCTGACCTACGACGACGTCATCATGAAGACCGGCGGGCTGCTCGCGCTGCTCGTCGCCGTCGCCGCCGTCACGTGGTTCGTCGCGCCCGGCCTGTACATCGTCGGCGCGATCGTCGGCCTCGTGCTCGGCCTGGTGAACGCCTTCAAGCGCAAGCCGTCGCCGGCGCTCATCGTCGCCTACACCGTCGCGGAGGGCGTGTTCCTCGGCGGCATCAGCTTCGTGTTCCAGAACCTGATGGTCGCGGGCCAGTCGGCGCAGCCGATCGTGCTGCAGGCGGTGCTCGCCACGGTCGCCACGTTCGTGGCCTCGCTGTGGCTCTACCGCTCCGGCCGCGTGCGCGTGACCGCGAAGTCCGTGCGCTTTCTGCTGATCGCGATGGTCGGGTATGCACTCTTCTCGCTGCTCAACGTCGTCCTGATGTTCGTGCTGCCGGACTCCGGTATGTTCGGCCCGCTGCGCAGTGACGGGCTCGGCATCATCGTCGGTCTGTTCGCCGTCGGCCTCGCGGCCTTCAGCCTCATCGTCGACTTCGACGCCATCAAGCGCGGCGTCGAGCAGGGCGCCCCGAAGAGCTTCGCGTGGACGGCCGCGTTCGGCCTCATCGTGACGCTGGTGTGGCTGTACCTCGAGTTCCTGCGCCTGTTCGCGATCTTCAACAGCAGCGACTGACGCACGTCCCGCTGCACCGCACGGCACGCAGCACCGCACGTCGCGACGCCCCGTCGGCCACCCGGCCGGCGGGGCGTCGTCGTCCCCGGCCACCGAGGCCGGTGCGGGGTCGGCGTCCGGCAGGTGGGACGATGGGGGAGTGAAGTACGCGCAGCACGTCTCCGAGCTCGTCGGCGGCACCCCGCTCGTCCGGCTGTCGTCCGTGACCGAGGGCCTGACCGCCACGATCCTCGCCAAGGTCGAGTACCTGAACCCCGGCGGGTCCGTGAAGGACCGCATCGCGCTGCGGATGGTGGAGGCGGCCGAGGAGGCCGGCTTCCTGCAGCCCGGCGGCACGATCGTCGAGCCCACGTCCGGCAACACCGGCGTCGGCCTCGCGCTGGTCGCGCAGCGCAAGGGCTACCGCTGCGTGTTCGTCTGCCCCGACAAGGTGAGCCAGGACAAGCGCGACGTGCTGCGCGCGTACGGCGCCGAGGTCGTCGTCACGCCGACCGCCGTGCCGCCCGACCACCCCGACTCCTACTACTCGGTGTCCGACCGCATCGCGCGCGAGACGCCGGGCGCGTGGAAGCCGGACCAGTACTCCAACCCGAACGGCCCCGCGAGCCACTACGCGACCACGGGGCCGGAGATCTGGGCGGACACCGACGGGCGCCTCACGCACTTCGTGACCGGCGTCGGCACGGGCGGCACCATCACCGGGACGGGCCGGTACCTGCACGACGCGTCGGCGGACCGGCCGGCGGCCGAGGGCGGGCGCGTGGTCGTCGTCGGCGCCGACCCGGCCGGGTCGGTGTACTCGGGCGGCGACGGGCGGCCGTACCTCGTCGAGGGCGTCGGCGAGGACTTCTGGCCGCGCGCGTACGACCCGTCGGTGCCGGACGAGATCATCCCCGTCTCCGACGCGGACTCCTTCGCGATGACGCGGCGCCTGGCGCGCGAGGAGGGGCTGCTCGTCGGCGGCTCGTGCGGCATGGCCGTCGAGGCGACGCTGCGGCACGCGCGCGCCCTGCAGGAGCGCGACCCCGAGGCGGCGGCGCGCGCGGTGTACGTCGTGCTGCTGCCCGACAGCGGCCGCGGCTACATGTCGAAGATCTTCAACGACTCGTGGATGCGCTCGTACGGGTTCCTCGCGTCCGAGACGGGCGCGACCGTCGCCGACGTGCTGCGCACCAAGGGCGGCGGGCTGCCCGCCCTCGTGCACACGCACCCCAACGAGACGGTGCGCGACGCGATCGAGATCCTGCGCGAGTACGGCGTCTCGCAGATGCCGGTCGTCGGCGCCGAGCCGCCGGTCATGATCGGCGAGGTGCAGGGCGCCGTCAGCGAGCGCGAGCTTCTCGACGCGGTGTTCTCCGGGGCGGCGTCGCTCGCGGACCGCGTCGACCGGCACATGGGCGCGGCGCTGCCCATCGTCGGCTCGGGGGAGACCGTGGAGGCCGCGCGGGCCGCGCTCGAGAAGGCGGACGCGCTCATGGTCGTCGACGACGGCCGGCCCGTCGGCGTGCTGACGCGCCACGACTTGCTGGGGTTCCTCGCGCGCTGACCGGACGCGGTTAGCATCGCGCCCGGCCGGGTCCGCCGGCCGACGTCCGCCGCCGGGCAGCCCGGCCGCCCGGCGGCCGCTGCACGAAGGACCGACGATGGCGTTGTTCGACCTGCCCCTGCCCGAGCTCGAGCGGTACCTGCCCGAGCTCGACGTGCCCGCCGACCTCGACGACTTCTGGTCGTCGACGCTGGCCGAGGCGCGCACCCACGACCTCGACGTGCGCCGCACCCCGTACGACGCCCGGCTGCGGCTCGTGGACGTCGAGGACCTCGAGTTCTCCGGGTTCGGCGGGCAGCGGGTGCGGGCCTGGGTGACGCGGCCCGCGGGGTCGGCGACGGACGGGTCCGCGCTGCCCGCGGTCGTCGAGTACGTCGGGTACGGCGGCGGGCGGGGGCGTCCGCACGAGCACCTCGCGTGGGCCGCCGCCGGGTACGTGCACGTGCTCATGGACACGCGCGGCCAGGGCTCCGGCTGGGGCACGGGCGGCGACACCCCGGACCCTGTCGGCAGCGGCCCCGCGACCAGCGGGTTCATGACGCGCGGCATCCTCGACCCGGCCGAGCACTTCTACCGCCGGGTCGTCACCGACGCGGTGCGCGCCGTCGAGGCGACGCGCGCGCTGCCCGGCGTGGATCCCGCACGGGTCGCCGTGGCGGGGATCAGCCAGGGTGGCGGGCTCGCGCTCGCGGTCGGCGGCCTCGTCGACGGGCTCGTCGCCGTCATGCCCGACGTGCCGTTCCTGTGCCACTTCCCGCGCGCGCTCGCGATCACCGACAGCGACCCGTACCACGAGGTCGTCCGGTACCTCGCGGTGCACCGGGACCACGAGGCGCGCGCGATGCGCACGCTGTCGTACCTCGACGCGGTCCACCTCGCGCGCCGCGCGACCGCGCCGACGCTGTTCTCGGTCGCGCTGCGCGACGCGACGTGCCCGCCGTCGACCGTCTACGCCGCGTACCACCACTACGGCACGCTCGGCGGCGCGGACCCGGCGAAGCAGATCGAGGTCTACGCGTACAACACGCACGAGGGCGGGCAGGCGGTGCAGCTCGAGAAGCAGCTGCACTGGCTGGGGGACCTGCTGGGCTGAGCACCGGGACGGCGGCGCCCCCGCGGGGGCGCCCCGGCGAGGTCAGCGCGGGGCGCTCCCCGCCAGCCCGTCGACCAGCCCGTCCACGAGGTACGCGAAGCTGACGTCGACGTCCTCGGACATGCCGAAGCCGCCCGCCAGCTCGAGGGCGACGAACCCGTGCACGGCGGCGCGGACCGCGCGGACGGCGTCGACGTGCCGCGCGGCCGGGACGCCCACGTCCGCCACCAGGGCGGCGAGGCGGGTGACGACGGAGGTCGCCGCCGCCTGCAGCGCGTCCGCGTCCGGGTGGCCGCGCCAGTCGTCCTGCACGGCCTGGTAGCGGCCCGGCCGGGCGTGCGCCCAGCCGCGCAACGCGTGGCTGCACGCCCGCAGGCGGTCGCGAGGGTCGGTCGCGGTGCCCACGGCGTCCGCCACCACGCCGTCGAGCTCGGCGATGCAGCGCAGCGCCACCTCGCGGCGCAGGCCCGGCAGGCCGTCGACGTGCTTGTAGAGGCTCGGGACGGCGACGCCGGCCCGGGCGGCCACGGCGGCGAGCGTCAGACCGCGGAAGCCGTCGGGGCCGCCGGCGTCGACCGCGTCCAGGGCCAGCGCCGTGACGGAGGCTCGGTCGAGCCCCGCGCGCGGCACTCAGACCTCTCCGCGGGTCGTGGCCGGCAGGCCCGCGACGAGCTCGAGCACCGCAGGCGCCACGACGTCCGCGCGCTGGTGCTGCGGGTAGTGGCCGGCCTCGGGCACGAGGAGCCCGGTGACGTGCGCGGACCGCGGGGTCGCGAGGGCCTCCGCGTGGGCGGCGGCGGGGTCGGCCGACTCGGGGTCCCGCGCGCCCGTGACGACGAGGACGGGGCACGTGACGCGGTCGAGCAGCGTCTCGTGGCCGCCGCCGACGAGCGCGAGCGTCAGGGAGCGCAGCTGGTCGAGGTACCCCGGGCGACGCAGCGCGGTGCGCATCGCCCGCAGGTGCTCGGCCGTCCACGGGGCACGGCGGCCGCGCAGCAGGGAGCGGTAGAACCACGTCCACGCCGTCGCGCCCCAGGCGCGGTGCAGCAGGAGCGCCACCTGCGCGTGCACGGCGCGGGACGCCCGGACGGCGTTCGACGCGTAGGCGACGAGCACGACGGCCCGCACGCGCTCCGGCTCCAGCGCCGCGACCCGCGCGACGGACCCGGCCGCGAACGACGCGCCGACGAGCACCGCCGGCCGGTCCGCGTCCGCGCCGAGCGCGTCCAGCAGGGCGCTGACGTCCTCGGCCGTGGCGGCGACCCCGTGCCGGGTGAACGTCGCGTCGCTGTCGCCGTGGCCGCGCACGTCGGTGAGGACGACCCGGTGCCCGGCGGCGACGAGCGGTGCGGCGAGGTCGCGCCACGAGCCGCGCAGGTCGCCCATGCCGGGCACCAGCACGACGAGCGCGCCGTCGTGCGGGCCGAGGGCCTCGTAGGCGACCCGACCCTCGGGGGTGGGGAGGTGCAGGACGTCCGGTGTCGTCGTCATGACGCAAAAGCTAATGCCATTAGCCACGCGTGGCAAGAGGTTGCCCCGCCGCGGGCAGGGCAGGATGGGCGGGCACTGTCATCCCACGAAGGAGAGCACGACATGGCCGCAGCCCTGCCCGAGGTCTCGGGCTCCTACGGCACCAAGCCCACGCTCACGTTCCCGGACGCCACCGCGCCGGAGGAGCTCGAGGTCGTGGTGCTCAGCCGCGGCGACGGCGACCTCGTCGAGGCCGGCCAGGACATCGAGGTGCACTACCTCGGCCAGTCCTGGCAGGGCGGTGTCTTCGACAACTCCTACGACCGCGGGTCGTCGATCAGCTTCCCGATCGGCGTCGGCGCCGTCATCGCCGGCTGGGACGAGGGCCTCGTCGGCCAGCAGGTCGGCTCGCGCGTCCTGCTGTCGATCCCGTCGCACCTCGGCTACGGCGACCGCGGCGTGCCGCAGGCCGGCATCAAGGGCGGCGACACGCTGGTGTTCGTCGTCGACATCGTCGGCGTGAGCTGACGCGGTCCGCGACGACCCGATGAGTCCGCGCCGCGCCGCCGGTCGACCCCTGTGGGCGCCGGCGGCGCGGTCGCGCGGACCGCGGGCACGACGGCCCCTGACGGAGGACCCGTGACGCGCGCGTACCCCTGCGGCCTCGACGACTGGGCGACGCACTCGCCGTACAGCGACCCCGGCGGGCACGCCGACGTGCTCGCGGCGCTCGGCACCGACCCGGCGGACGTGCACGCCGCCGCGACCGGCATGATCGCGCACTACCGCGCCGACCGCGACACGCTCGACGAGGCACGGCTGCCGACGATCGACCTGCGCTGGCTCGAGGCCGTCCTCGGCGCCGGCCTCGACCTGTCGCCCGCGCCGCTCGCCGGCCGCCCGCACGCCGAGCGCGTCGCCGGCTGCTGCCGCGACCACACGCTGCTCGCGGTCGGCCTGCTGCGCCAGCACGGGATCGCGGCGCGGTCCCGCATCGGCTTCGCGCGCTACTTCGCGCCGGGCTTCGCGCACGACCACGTCGTCGTCGAACGCTGGGACGGCCGCCGCTGGGTGCGCAGCGACCCGGAGCTCGACGCCGCCTTCGGCACGGCGCCGCCCGCCGGCGAGCCGTTCGACCCCTTCGACATGCCGACGGGCCTCGACAGCCCGTTCCCGACCGCCGCCGAGCTGTGGACGGCGCACCGGCGCGACGGCCTCGACCTGCACGACTACGGCGTCTCGCCGCAGCTCGTCGACCTGCGCGGCCGCGACTTCGTCCGGCACTACGTGCTGCTCGAGGTCGCGCACCGCCGCCGCGACGAGCTGCTGCTCTGGGACGTCTGGGGCGCGGGCCTCGACGCGACCGACGACGAGGCGGACGCGCTGGCCGACGAGGTCGCCGGCCTGCTCCTGCGCGCCGACGCCGACGACTGCGACGCCGAGGAGGAGCTCGCCCGCCGCTACGCCGAGGACCCGCGCCTGCACCCCGGGCCGCGGGTGCGGACCCTGTCGCCGCTCGGCCGCGACGGGTGGACGGACCTGCGCGCCCGCACGACGGAGTGGGACGCCTGACGCTCGACGCGCGCCGTGGTGCACCCTGGTGCCGTGCGTCCGTTCCGCCGTCCCGCGCCCGTGCCCGCGCACGTGGGGGAGGGGTTCCTCGCCGCCGAGGCGCCCGCCCTGCAGCGCTCGTTCCGCGCGGCGCTGCACCCGTCGGAGCGCGCCGCCCGGCACCCGGTGCCCGCCCGCGTCGAGGTGACGCGCGGCGCCGACGGGCGCGTCGTCCTGGCGTGGCGCAACGTGCTGGTCGGCTTCGTGCCGGAGTCCCACGTGACCCTGCTCGCCGCGCAGGTGGACGCCGCCCTGCCGGCGACGCTCGAGGCCGACGGGGCCGTGCACCCGTCCGGCGACGTCTGGCGGCTGTGGGTGGGCCCCGCGCCCGCGGACGGCTTCCCGCCCGCACCGCCGGACCTCGACACGCTGCCCGTGCCGCCCGACACGATCCTCGGCGTCCCGCTGCGTCGCGACGGAGCGTGACGCGAACCGGTGTGCGCCCCGGGTGCCGCAGCACCGCGGGCGTGGCACGGTGGGGCGATGAACCGGATCCTCACCGTCGTCGTCGTGCTCGCGCTCGTCTGGCTCGCCCTGTCCATCCTGGGTGCCGTCGTGGAGGGGCTGCTCTGGCTGACGGTGGTCGGGCTGGTCCTGCTGGCCGCCACGGTCGTCTACGGCTGGGTGAAGGGCAGGACGCGCTCGCGGTCGTAGGGCGCCGCGTCGGACGGTGCACGGCCGGCGGGTCAGCCGGTGACGGCCTCCGCGCCCGCGAGCGCGTGCTCGGCCGCCGCCAGCGCGTGCACGCGTGCGGAGTCGATGAGCGGCACCGGCCCGCCCGCGGCCGGCAGCGCCAGCTCCAGCTCGGTGCACGCGAGGACGACCGCGTCGGCACCGGCGGACCGCAGGTCGTCGACGACGGCGAGCAGCCGCGCGCGGGACTCGTCGGTGACCAGCCCCTGCGTGAGCTCGTCGAAGATGATCCGGTCGACCTCCTCCTGCGCGGCGGCGTCGGGGACGAGCGCCCCGATGTCGTGGCGCGCGAGGCGGTCGGCGTAGAACGGCTCGGCCATCACCCAGCGGGTCCCCATGATCCCGAGCGTGCGGTGCCCGGCGGCCGTGGCCACGTCCGCGACGGCGTCGGCGATGTGCAGCAGCGGGACGTCGACCGCCGCCTCGACCGCGCCGGCGACCTTGTGCATGAGGTTCGTCGCGATCAGGACGGCGTCGGCTCCCGCCGCCTCGAGCCTTCGCCCGGCCGCGGCGAGGACCTCGCCGGCGCCCGCCCAGTCGTCCGCGAGCTGCAGCTCGCGGACCTCGGCGAAGTCGAGGGACTCCAGCAGCACGTGCGCGCTGTGGTGCCCGCCGAGGCGCTCCTGCACCGCGGTGTTGAGGACCCGGTAGTACTCCGCGGTCGAGTACCAGCTCATGCCGCCGATGATCCCGAGGGTGCGCATGCGGCGAGCCTAGGGAGGACTGCTGGGTGTCGGCAGCGGGATTCCTGAGCGGGGGCTGGACGCGGCCCGCGCGCTCAGCGCAGCCCGACCCGCCGCAGGAAGTCGTTCGTGAACCGGCCCTCGGGGTCGTGCCGCTCGAGCAGCGCGCGGGCGTCGTCCCACCGCGGGTACAGGTCCCGCCACGTGCGGTCCGGGCCGGGTCCCGAGAAGAGCTTGCCCCAGTGCGGGCGGGCGGCGAACGGCGCGAGCGCCGCCTCGATGACGGGCAGCGCCGCGTCGACCTCGGCGCGCAGCGGCTTCCACGTGAAGTGCAGGCCGACGCGGTCCCCGCCGTGCGCGGTCGACAGCCACAGGTCGTCGCCGGCGACGGACCGGATCTCGCTGACCAGCAGCAGCGGGGTGACGAGGTCGCGCAGCCCGCGCAGCGCCTCGACCGCCGCGACGGCGTGCTCGCGCGGGACCAGCCACTCGGACTGCAGCTCGGCGCCGGCGCTGGGGGTGAACTCGAGCCGGAAGTGGGGGAGGCGCTCGTGCCACGGCCCGGGGACGCCACCCTGCTCGGTGCACGCGACCGGGTCCTGCCCGGGCACGGGGTGCATCGGGCCGTCGGCGGGTCGCGCGCCGGCCAGCTCGGGGCCGGGCGCGCGCACGCCCGCGTCGACGCGGTGCTTGCGCCACACCTGGCCGACCGTGTCGCCGGTCCAGTCGGTGAAGAGGCTCACCGACCACGCCGAGCCCATGAGGTCGTCGAAGTGGTCCAGCGCCGTCGCCCACGGGAGGTCGACGACGACCTCCTGCGCGACGTCGAACGCCGGCTCCACCGCGAGGGTCACGCGCGTCACCACGCCGAGCCCGCCGAGTGCGACGACCGAGCCGGCGAGCTCGGCGTCGTCCGCGCCGAGCGTGCGCACCCGCCCGTCCGCGCCGACCAGCTCCAGCCCCCGCACCGCCGCCGACAGGTTGGGCGCGTGGTCGCCGGACCCGTGCGTGGCCGTCGCCACCGTGCCCGCGACGGCGATGTGCGGCAGCGACGCCATGGTGTGCAGGGCCCAGCCCTGCGCGTGCAGGTCCCGGGCGAGCTCGCCGTAGCGCACGCCGGCGCCGACGGTGACCGTGCGGGCGTCGGGGTCGACGGTCGTCGGCACGTCGAGCCGGTCCAGCGCGACGAGCGTGCCGGGGCCGTCGGCGAGGTCGTGGAACGAGTGGCGCGAGCCGAGCGCGCGCACGTGCCGGGCGCCCGCGACGACCGCGGCGACCTCCTCGACCGTCGTCGGGCGCACCACCGGGCCGCCGCGGAACGTGTGGCTGCCGGCCCAGGTGGTCAAGGTGTCGGTCATGTCGAGCCTCCTCGCTCGTCGGTGCTGCTCGTCGGGTGGTCGGTGGGGCGCGCGGCGGGGCGTCAGCCGGTGCGCGCGGGGGCGGTGACGAAGACGTCGAACAGCTCGGGCGTGTGGGCGTGCACGAGCACCATGAAGACGACGGCGTCGAACAGCAGGTGCACGACGAGCACGTACGTCAGCGACTTCGTCAACGAGAACGTGAAGCCCTGGATCAGCGCGAACGGGATCGTCAGCAGCGGACCCCACTCGCGGTAGCCGAGCTCCCACAGGAACGACACGAACACGGTCGCCTGGAGCAGGTTCGCGGCCCACAGCGGGAAGTGGCGCAGCAGCAGGGCGAAGACGGTGCAGACGAAGAACAGCTCGTCCCACGTGCCCACGGCGTTGACGCCCACGAACAGGCGCGCGATCTCCTGCCCCTCGATGACCGTCGGCCAGTTGCGGTACGCACCGGACGAGAGGAAGTAGAACGGCAGGACCAGGTACCCGGCGGTCTGCACGCCGATCAGGTACGCCCACTGCGTGCGGGTCCAGCGCCTGCGGGTCCGCCACGGGAACCGGATGACGTCGTCGCCGAGCACGTGCCGCGACAGCACGTAGGGGACGACCACCGCGAGCGCGAGGGCGATGGTGAACCGCACCATGCCGGCGTCGGACAGGTCCGCCGCCAGGGGGATCGTGCTGACGATGCCCATGCCGGCCGCGATGATCAGCAGGTCGCGGCCCAGCACGCGGTCGGCCGCCCAGCCGAGGACCACGCCGAGCAGCAGCGGCACGTACGCGAGCGGACGCACGTGGAGCGCGAACATGAGCACAGCCGACCCGCACACGAGCGCCGCGGCGACGCCCCGCCAGACCGGTGGCAGGAGGGCGGCGGCGCGCTCGGTGACGGCGTCGGTGGTCGGGGTCACCCGCACACGATGCCAGGCGCGACCGGGTGACGCCGCACGGGCTCCGCCGGACATGTCCGGTCCCTGCCCTACGCTGACCGGCGTGGACGAGCCCGACGACGCCCTCGCGGCCGCACCGCACCTGCGCCGCTTCCACGAGCTGCACCCCGAGGTGCCGCTCGTGGTGCTGCCCCCGGAGCGCACCGAGCCTCCCGAGCCGTCGGTCCCCGACGACGTGCTCGGCGCCGAGCGGGAGAGCACGGACGGCACGCTCGCCACGCTCCTCGACGCGGTGGGCCCCGACGCGGCCCGGGCGGTCGTGCGCACCGTGTGGCGCGCCGGCCGGGGGGACGACACGGTCGTCCCGGTCGCCGAGGCGCGCCTGCCGCTCGGCGAGGCGGGCCCCGGCACGGTGGCCGGCCCGCTCACGGCGGTCCTGGAGCGGGGCGGCTGGACGCTGCGCAGCGGACGGTCGGGTGCGGCCCGCTACCTCGAGGGCGCACGCGGCGAGCGGTCCGTGCGGGTCGTCACTGTGGAGGACGTCGTCGTGGTGACCGTGCGCGGCCGGGCGCTGCCCGTGGCGACCGCCACGCAGCACCGCCTCATGGGTGTGGTGGAGGAGGAGTCGTGAGCGGCCGGTACGAGGTGCGGCCCGACGTGCTGTCGCGCTCCGCGCAGGAGTGGCGGGACCAGGCGGCGCGTGCGCGGACGGCGGGCGACCGGCTCGCCGACGTCTCGACCGCCGGGTTCTCCCCGCGCGTCGCGTCCGCCGCGTCGTCCTGGGCGGCGACGTGGGGCGGCACGGTCCGCACGATCGCGTCCGGCGCCGACACCGTCGGCGAGGAGCTGCTCGCGGCCGCGATCGCGTACGGCACCGTCGACCAGCAGGCCCACGACCGCTTCGACACCTGGCTGGACGGTGCGCCGTGACGACGATCCCCGTGCCCCCGACGGTCGACGCGATCCCCGAGGTCGAGGGCGACCCCGCGCAGGTGCGCGTGTTCGTCGACGACCTGCTCGCCTCCGCCGTGAACGTCGACGACCTCGACACGTTCGCCCGCGACTCCGCGACGCTCGAGGGCTGGACCGGCGACGCCGCCGACGCCTACGGGCGCCACGTGCGCGGCGCCGCCGCGGACGCGGACGCCGTCTCCGCCGCCGTCCGCCGCGTCGCCCGGGCCGGGGAGGAGTACGCCGAGGCGCTCACCGAGCTCGAGGCCCGCCGCGAGACGCTCGACGGCGACCGCACCGGCTACCACGCCGCCCGCGCGGACCTGCTGGCGGACATCCGTGCCGCGACGGACGCCGACGAGGCGGTCGTCCGCGACCTGCAGGACCGTGCGGCGGGCCTGGCGACCCGCCGGCAGACCCTCGTCGAGGACGTCGACCGGCTGGCCCGTGACGTGACGACGGCCGAGCAGTCGATGCTCGACGCGCTGACGTCCTTCTCCACGCTCGACAAGGCGCGCGCGGCGGTGACGGGCGGGCGGGACGTCGCCGACGCGGCGCTGGGCCGGCCCGGTTCGCCGTCGTCCGGCGGGTCGCCGGAGGAGGTCGCCGCGTGGTGGGACGGCCTCTCCGAGGAGGAGCAGCTCGCCGTGCTCGCCGCGCACCCGGAGGTCGTCGGCAGTGCCGACGGCATCCCCGCGACCGTGCGCGACCGCGCCAACCGGCTGCTGCTCGAGACCGACCTGGACGCGCTCGAGCTGCGCGAGGAGCGCGGCGAGGTCCTGCCGGCGGACGACCGCGCGGCGCTCGAGAACGGCCGGGCCGCCCGCGCCGCGCTCACCGCGGGAGCGCGGGAGGTCGACCCGGTCACGGGCGAGGCGATGGTGCCCCTGCTGCACCTGTACGACGCGCGGGCGTTCGGCGGGGACGGGCGCGTGGCGATCGCGTTCGGCGACCCGGACACCGCCGACCACGTGTCGGTGATGGTGCCCGGGCTGACGAGCAACGGCACCAAGGCCGAGGGCAACGCGGACGCCGCCTTCCACATCTACGAGTCGGCCCGCTACTCCGACCCGGGCTCGACCGTCGCGTCGATCATGTGGATCGGCTACGACGCGCCGAGCGACTGGGACTCGCTCACGGTCGCGCAGGAGACGCGCGCGATCGAGGGCGGCGAGCGGCTCGCCCGCTACGTCGAGGGCCTGCGCGCGTCGCGCGAGGGCAGCCCCGCGCACCTCACGGTCGTGGGCCACTCCTACGGATCGACGACCACCGCGCACGCGGCGAGCGACCACGGCCTCGCCGCCGACGACATCGTGCTCGTCGGCAGCCCGGGCGCGGGCGGCGGCGTGGACCACGCCTCCGACCTGGGCGTCGGCGCGGACCACGTGTGGTCGGGGAACAACAGCCACGACCCGGTGGCGATGCTCGCCGACAACGGCTGGGTCGGCGGCGGCACGCTCGGCGGCGCCGGCATGGGCAACGACGTGGCCGAGGACGACTTCGGCGCGAACCGCTTCCGCGCCGAGTCGACGACGCGCGGCACCGGCTGGGACCCGTTCGCCGACCACACGAAGTACTTCGACCAGGACACCGAGTCGATCTTCAACATCGGGCAGATCGTGGTCGGCGACTACGACGAGGTGCTGCGCGCGGAGCACACGTACGACCCGTGGTGGTGGGACCCGGTCGACCCGGAGCGCGACCGCGAGCCGACCACGCAGGGCGACCGGGAGCCGGAGTGGTGAGGCGCCGCGCGGTCGCGCTGCTCGCCGTGCTGCTCGCGCCGGTGGTGCTCGGCGCGTGCACGCCGGCGGCGAGCGTCGAGGAGCACGAGCGCAGCCGCGAGGAGGTGCGCGCGGCGGCCGCCGAGGTGATCCCCGCGCTCGCGGACGCGCTCGGCGGCGAGGTGCGCTGGGCACGCGGCGAGTACGAGGCGTACGGCCTCAAGGACGACCTGACCCTGGCGTACCAGGCCGACGCCGACATCACCGTGGTGACGACGCGCGACGACGTGGCCGCCGCGGTCACGGGCCTGGACTGGACCGTGGACGACGACGCCGGCGACGGCCCGTCGGTGGTGGGCGAGCGGGGCGACCTGACGCTGCGGGCGACCGTGCGCGAGGACCACGTGCAGCTCTCGGTGGACGGCCCGCGCCTGGGCGTCGGGGACGAGCGGCCGGAGCGGAACGGGCAGGAGGGTCTCGGCCTGCCCTACCCGACGTTCGTGCCGTACGAGTCGCCCGGGGCGACCCCCTCGCCGTCCGACGACGCCGAGGGCTGACGGGACGCCGAGGACCGACCGGGCGTCAGCCGGCCGCCAGCGCGCGGGCGCTCCCGATGGTGTCCGCCTCGGACGCCGGCTTGTCGTCGCGGTACCGCAGCACGCGCGCGAACCGCAACGCCAGCCCGCCGGGGTACCGGGTCGAGCGCTGCAGGCCGTCGAACGCGATCTCGACGACCTGCTCCGGCCGCACGACGACGCCCCACGGCTCGCGCCGCTCCGCCAGGGCGAGGAACCGCTCGGTCTGCCACGCCAGCATCTCGTCGGTCATGCCCTTGAACGTCTTGCCGAGCATGACGAAGCCGCCCTCGGGGTCGCGGGCGCCGAGGTGGATGTTCGACAGCGTCCCCGACCGACGGCCGGAGCCCCACTCGACGGCGAGCACGACGAGGTCGAGCGTGTGCCGGGGCTTCACCTTGACCCACGCGGCGCCGCGGCGGCCCGCCTCGTACGGCGCGTCGGACGCCTTGACGACGACACCCTCCTGCCCGTCCGCGACGACGGCGCGGAAGTGCTCGGTCGCCACGGCGGGGTCCCGCGTGACGACGCGGCGGACGACGTGCGGCGCCGCGACCTGGTCGAGCACCGCGAGCCGCTCGCGCAGCGGGGCGTCGAGGAGGTCGCGGCCGTCGACGTGCAGGAGGTCGAAGAAGAACGGGGTCAGGGCCGCGGAGGACGCCAGCTCGGCGTCGCGCGTGGCGCTGCGGGACGCGGTCTCCTGGAACGGGCGGGGCCGGCCGGCCTCGTCGAGGGTGAGCGCCTCGCCGTCGAGCACGAGCCGTTGCGCCGGGAGCAGCCGGACGGCGTCGACGATCTCCGGCACGCGCGCGGTGATGTCGTCGAGGCTGCGGGTGTAGACACGGACCTCGTCGCCGTCGCGGTGCACCTGGATGCGGATGCCGTCGAGCTTGGTGTCGACGACGACGTCGCCCGCGGGCCCGTCGCCGGTGCCCGCGAGCCCGGCGAGCGCCGTCGGCACGTCGGGTGCGGACTGCGCGAGCATCGGCCGCACGGGCCGGCCGACGGTGAGCGTGAACGCGTCGAGCGCGGTGGTGGCGTCCTCGGCGGACGCGGCGCCGAGCGCGGCGACCGCGACGGCCTCCGTCTCGCCCGCGAGCATCGCCGCCCGCCGCACGGTGCCTGCCGGCACGCCCGCCGCCTCCGCGACCGCGTCGAGCAGCAGCGCGTCGAGCGCCCCCTGCCGCAGCTCGCCGGTGACGAGCCCGCGCAGCAGCCGCTGCTCGTCCTCGGTGGCAGCGCCGAACAGGTCCGCCGCGGCGGCCGTCCGCGCCCCGGTCGAGCCGGGCCCGGACATCTCCGCCATCGCCGCGAACGCGGCGTCCACGTCGGTCACCGTGAGCGACGGCGTGTCCGCGGGGCCCGGCAGCGACGTGAGCGACCGCCACCCGAGCCCGGTCCGCCGCTGCCGCAGCTCCCCGCCGAGGTACCGCGACACGATCGCGACGTCGTCCGGCCCGTCGGCCGCGGCCCGCCGCAGCACGTCCACCAGCACGGCCCGCTTGGCGAGCCGCGAGCGCGTCGCGGCGACGGCAGTGGACGCGGCGGCGACGTCGGCGAGCAGCATGCCGCCATCCTGTCCGCCCCCACCGACACCCGCACGAGGGCGGCAGGGCTGTCGGGCCGTCGGCACCCCGCCTGACGTCTCGCAGAGATGCGGTCTCCTGCGTCGCGCCGACGTCACGTGAAGCGTTGCGGACACCCTGCGTCCACAACGCTTCACGCCCCGGGGCGCGACGCGACCACGGGGGTGGCAGCGCACGAGCCCGTCGTTCCCGGATGGTGTACCTCGGGACGACGGGCTCGTGGTCAGGTGCAGCGGCGGCGTCAGGCCGTCGGCACCGGGCAGGCGACGCCCGTCGAGTTGACCGGGCAGTAGCCGCCCGGGTTCTTCTGCAGGTACTGCTGGTGGTACCCCTCGGCGTAGTAGAACGGGCCGGCGTCCTCGGCGGACCGGATCTCCGTCGTGATGTCGCCGTAGCCGTTCGCCTTGAGGCGCGGGCCGTACTCGGCGGCGGTCGCGCGGGCCGCCTCGCCCTGCTCGGGCGTCGTGAAGAACACCGCCGAGCGGTACTGCGTGCCGACGTCGTTGCCCTGGCGGAAGCCCTGGGTGGGGTCGTGCTCCTCCCAGAAGTGCCGCATGAGGTCGACGTCGGACAGCTGCGCCGGGTCGTACGCGACCATCACCGTCTCGGTGTGGCCGGTGCGGGCCGTGCAGGTCTCCTCGTACGTCGGGTAGGGCGTGTAGCCGCCCATGTACCCGACGGCGGTGGTGACGACGCCCGGCAGCTGCCAGGCCTCCTTCTCGGCGCCCCAGAAGCACCCGGAGGCCAGGTACAGCACGCGGGTGCCCTCCGGCCACGGGCCCTGCAGGGGCGTGCCCAGCACGGTGTGCGTCTCGGGGATCGCGTACGGGTAGCCGTCGCGGCCCTTCAGCGCCTTGTCGGGCTCGACCATCTGCGTGCGCAGCGAGGTGCCGAGCAGCGTCTCGAACAGCGAGGCCATGAGCGTCTCTCCTTCTCCCCAGGTGTCCGCCACGTAGAACCCGCACGGGCCCGTGCGTGTTCCCCCGGGGCCCCGGCGCACGGCCTAGCCTGGGACCGTGACGAGCCACCCCGCCTCCGAGCCCCACGACTGGTCGACCACCGGCTTCTCGACCCGCGCCATCCACGCGGGCCAGGACCCCGAGGCACGGACGGGCGCCGTCGTGCCGCCCATCCACCAGGTGTCGACGTACAAGCAGGACGGCGTCGGCGGCCTGCGCGACGGCTACGAGTACTCGCGCTCGGGCAACCCGACGCGGGACGCCCTCCAGGAGGCGCTCGCGGCCGCGGAGGGCGGTGCGGCGGCGTTCGCCTTCGCGTCCGGGCTCGCGGCGGAGGACACGCTGCTGCGCTCGGTGCTGCGGCCCGGCGACCACATGGTGATCGGGAACGACGCGTACGGCGGCACCTACCGGCTCATCGCGCGGGTCCTCGAGCCGTGGGGGATCGAGCACACGCCGGTCGACATGCTCGACCCCGACGCGGTGCTCGCGGCGATCCAGCCCGGCCGCACGAAGGTGCTCTGGGCGGAGACGCCGACCAACCCGCTGCTCGGCATCGCCGACGTCGAGGCGATCGCCGTGCACGCGCGCTCGGCGGGCGCGGTGCTCGTCGTCGACAACACGTTCGCGACGCCGTACCTGCAGCAGCCGCTCGCGCTCGGCGCGGACGCGGTCGTGCACTCGACGACCAAGTACATCGGCGGGCACTCCGACGTGGTCGGCGGTGCGGTCGTCGTCGCGGACGGCGCCCAGCTGCCCGCCGGGCTCGAGGGGCCGACCGGCACGACGTCCCTGCGCGACGCCGTCGGGTTCCTGCAGAACGCGTCCGGTGCCGTCGCCAGCCCGTTCGACGCGTGGCTCACGCTGCGCGGCCTCAAGACGCTCGCGGTCCGGATGGACCGGCACCAGGCCAACGCCGAGCGCATCACCCGGTTCCTGCTCGACCACCCCGGCGTCACCGAGGTGCTCTACCCGGGCCTGCCCGACCACCCCGGCCACGACGTCGCCGCCCGGCAGATGACCGGGTTCGGCGGCATGGTCGCGTTCCGCACGGGCGACGCCGAGAAGTCGGTCGCGGTGTGCGGCCACACGCGGGTGTTCACGCTCGCGGAGTCGCTCGGCGGCGTCGAGTCGCTCATCGAGCACCCGGCCCGGATGACGCACGCGTCCGTCGCGGCGACCGCGCTGGAGGTCCCGGACGACCTCGTGCGCCTGTCGGTCGGCATCGAGGACGTCGACGACCTGCTCGCGGACCTCGCGCAGGCGCTGGAGGCGGCGGGCCTGGGGCGCGCGGCGTGACCGACGCCGGTCCCGGCGCCGGTCCCGACGTCCGTCCCGACGCGGCGTCGCCGGCCCCGTCGCCCGCGGACGTGCCGTCCGGCCCCGTGTCGTCCGGGCCCGCCGCCCCGGCCGTCGTCCTCGCCGACCGCCCGCCGCACCCGGTGCCGCCGTCGGTCCAGGCCGCCGCGTCGTGGTCGTGGCGCGTGCTCGTCATCCTCGCCGCCGTCGCGGCGGGCGTGTGGCTGCTGGCCGTGCTCAAGGTCATCGTCGTCCCGGTCGTCGTCGCGCTGCTCCTCACCGTGCTGCTCTCGCCGCTCGCGACGTTCCTGCAGCGCCGGGTGCGGCTGCCCCGCGGCGCGGCCGCGGGCGTCGCGCTCGTGCTGCTGCTCGGGGTCGTCGGCGGGCTGCTCACGCTCGCCGGGCGCTCGATCGCGCGCGGCATCGTCGACCTGTGGGACCAGGCCCAGGAGGGCGTCGACACCCTGCTCGCGTGGCTGTCGGACGGGCCGCTGCAGCTCGGGTCGTCGGACCTCGACGGGTACGTCGACCAGCTGCAGGACGCGCTCGCGGGCAGCAGCGAGCAGATCGCCACGGGTGCCCTGTCGGTGACGGTGACGGTCGGGCACGTCCTCGCCGGCACGCTCGTCGCCCTGTTCTGCACCCTCTTCTTCCTCATCGACGGCCGGCGCATCTGGGCGTGGGTCGTCGGCCTCCTGCCGCGCGGCTCGCGCGAGCGGGTGCACCAGGCGGGGCGGCGTGGCTGGGTGACGCTGGGCGCGTACACGCGCACGCAGATCCTCGTCGCGGGCGTCGACGCCGTCGGCATCGGGCTCGGCGCCGTGCTGCTGCAGCTGCCGCTGGCGGTGCCGCTCGCGGTGCTCGTGTTCTTCGGCTCCTTCATCCCGTTCGTCGGCGCGATCGTCACGGGCACCATCGCGGTGCTCGTCGCGCTCGTGACGCAGGGCTGGGTGTCGGCCCTGATCATGCTGCTCGTCGTGCTGTTCGTGCAGCAGCTCGAGGGGCACGTGCTGCAGCCGTTCCTCATGGGGCACGCGGTGTCGCTGCACCCGGTCGCGGTGCTGCTCGTCGTCGCGTCGGGCTCGTTCGCCGCCGGCATCGTGGGTGCGCTGTTCGCCGTGCCGGTGGCCGCGGTGCTCAACACCGTCGTGCTGTACCTGCACGGGCACGACAAGTTCCCGCAGCTCGGCACGGGCGACCACGTACCCATCCGGCCCCGCGCGCACCCCGTGCTCGCGCGGGCGCTCGCCGCGGCGGCGGAGGCCGAGTCCGCGACGCAGGCCGAGCGCGCCGAGGCGCGCGC
>NZ_JBFTEP010000019.1:0-39621 GCF_047229365.1 Cellulomonas pasadenensis
CGCGGCACCCGCGAGCGCGGCCAGCGGCACGACGTCGGCCGCCTCCGCGGCCCCGCCCGCGTCCGCCGTGGTCACGTCCGCCCCGGCGACGTCCCGCGGCACGGACCCCAGCAGCGCGGGCATGCCCGCGAGCTCGGCGACGGCCTGCCGGCACGCGTCGCACCCGCCGAGGTGCCGCTCGTAGGCGCGCCGCTCCTCGGGGTCGAGCGCGCCCAGCACGTACGCCGCGTCCCACTCGCGGTACGGGTCGGTGCCCGGTACGCCGGTCATGAGGACACTCCCTTCTCCTGCAGCGCGAGCCGCAGCGCGCGCAGCGCGTAGTGCATGCGGGACTTGACGGTGCCGGGCGGCACCCCGTGCTCGTCGGCGAGCTCGGCGACGGACCGCCCGCCGTAGTAGGCGCCGACGACGACCGCACGGTGCTCGGGTGTGAGGCCCTCGAGCGCGTCGGCGACGAGCCACGCGTCGAGGACGCGCTGGGTGCCGTCGGCGGTCGGCGCGTCGGGGACGCGGTCGGTGGTGAGCTCGCGGCGGCGGCGGGCGCTGCGGACGTCGTCGACGACGAGGTTGCGCGCGACCGTGAACAGCCACGCCCGCACGGAGTCCTCCGCGCGCGTCAGCACCTCGGGGTGCCGCCACGCGCGCAGCAGGGTCTCCTGCACGACGTCCTGCGCGCGGGCGTCGTCGGTCATGCGGGCGACGTAGCGGTGCAGCTCGGTGGCGTGCGCGGCGTGGACGGCGCGCAGCAGCTCGTCGGCGTCGGGGCTCATCGGGTGCGCGTCACCCGGCGGCCGGCGTGAGCGCGAGGTCGAACTCGACCGAGCCGGTGTCCTCGACCTTGACGAAGCCGAGGTCGGGCGGGGTGATGCCGTAGTCCTGGAACGTCACCGGCACGGCGCCGACGACCCGGACCGTGCCGTCCTCGGCCGCGACCTGCGCGTCGACGGTCACCTCGCGCGTGACGTCGCGGACCGTGAGCTCGCCGACGAGCCGCGCCGCGGTGCTCCCCGCGGTCAGCTCGGCGGGCTCGGTGAGCGTGAACGTCGCCGTCGGGAACGTGTCGACCTGCATCGCCGTGCCGCGGAAGTAGTCGTCGCGGCGCTGCTGGTCGGTCGCGATGCTCGCGACGTCGACCTCGACGGTGGCCTCCGTGAGCGCGCCGTCGTCGACGGTGAGCCCGCCGCCGACCTCCTCGGTGCGGCCCGTGACGGTGACGTCCTCGCCGCCCAGCACCTCCTCGAGCCGGTACCCGGCCCACGACCCGGTGCCCACGGTCCACGCGCCGTCGAGCGACGCCGGGTCGGGCAGGCCGCCGTCCGCCGCGTCGAGCGTCGGCGCCGCCTCGGCGCGCACCGTGCCGGCGTACAGCTGCGGTCCCACGACCGCGCCGACGCCCACCAGCACCGCCACCCCGACCCCCACGCCCGTCAGCACCTTCGTCCGTCGCTGCATCGTCCCGCCTCCTGCCCCTGTCGCCCGTCCTCGTACTGCAGACGAGACGGAGGGCCGCACGGTTCAGCGGCGGTGGCGGGCGCGGGCGGGACGCCGGTACGGCGCCCCGCCCGTGGACCCTCTCAGCAGGTGGCGTGCCCCGGGGCGCACCACCGGTGGGCGACGTCGACGACGAGCCGCGAGCCGGAGCCCGGGCCGGCCAGCACGAACGCACGGAACGGCAGGCGGGCGCGCACGCCGAGCCCGATCGTCGTCATGCCCTCGAAGCTGCCCGCCCAGACCACGTCGCGGAACGTGGTGTACGACGAGGTGTCGACGAGCCGGGCGCCCGACCCGATGAACCACGCGTCGGTCGGGAGGACGCCGACGCCGGCGAGGACCTCGAGGCGCGCCCCGCCGGCGACCGGCACGACGAACCCGGAGCCGTCCTGGACGACCTGGTCGACGTACCGCACGGACCAGCCGGTGAGCGGTGCGTCGACGTCGAGGACCAGGCGGTCGTAGCAGTCGTGCCGGCCCGCCCGCACGTCCGTGAGCGTGCCGGCGGACAGCTCGACGGCGCCGCGCGGCTGGGAGCCCCACGTGATGCCGCAGTACGGGTGCGCCGACGCGGTCGGCGCGACGAGCAGGTGCAGACCTGCGAGGAGGACCAGGACCATCCCGGCCCGGAGGAGACGTGAACGCATGATGTGTGCCCTTCACCGAGTGCCGTCGGTCGTGCACGCGGACGCGTGCGTGACGCCGCGGCGCGGCCGGCGCCCGCCCCCTCGCGGTCGCCGCACCCCACCGTCGGCGCGGACGGTGGACGTGCCACGTCGTCAGGAGGACGCGACGACGGCGCCTGATACACCCGGGCGGCCGTCGCCCGCGGGGGCAGGGCCATGTCACCCGGATGGGGTACTTTCGAGGCCTGGAAACACCAGTGCTCCGAGGGGGGAAAGCACCGTGCCCGCACCACACCTGCACCCACGCCCGGCCGTCCCGGCCCCGCGCGCCGACCGGCGTCGTCCGGCGCTCGCCGCGACCGCCGTGGCCGCGCTGCTCGGCCTCGTCGGCGTCGCCGCGGCACCGGCCGCGCTCGCCGCGTCCGAGCCGCAGACGCTCACCGTCGAGCGTATCCAGCCCGTCGCCGGCCCCGCGCTGTCCGGCAGCGGCCCGAACGAGGAGACGACCGAGGTCAGCGTCGTCGGCACCGGCTTCACCGCCGCGTCGACGGTGCTCGTCGGCGGCGAGGCCGTCGCGACCGAGCTCGAGTCGTCGACGCTGCTCACGGCGCAGGTCCCGCGCCGCGGCCCCGGCACGGCGGACGTCACCGTGACCGACGGCGACGACACCACGCCGGTCGTCCCGGCGGCCCGCTTCACGTGGACGGGCGTCGTCGGCACGCCTGCCGTGCGCGTCCTCGAGAACCGCGGCCCCGGCACGCGCTGCGTCGACGTGCGCACCGCCGCCGACCTGCCGTCCGACGCGGACGGCGTGTTCCTCAACGTGACGGCCGCGGACGCGACCGGCGTCGGCTACGTCGTCGTGCGCCCGGGCCCGGACGGCACCGCGCCCGCGCCGTTCCCGGAGCCGACCGGCTCCACCGTGAACCTCGAGCCGGGCCGCGACGTCGCGAACTCGGCGTACGTGCCGGTCTCCCCCGACGGCGAGATCTGCTACACCGCCGTCGGCGGCGCCGTGCGCGTCCTGCTCGACGTGACCGGCTACACCGTCCCGGGCTCGGGCGTCACCGGCGCCCCGTCCACGCGCCTGCTCGACACGCGCCCGGGCGGCGTCGGCGAGATCGAGGGACCGGTCCCGCCGCGCACCGTGCAGACCGTCCAGGTCGCGGGCGTCGCCGGCGTCCCCGAGGACGCGTCGTCCGTGCTGCTCAACGTGACGGTCACCGGCATCGCCGCGGTCGGCAACCTGCGCGTCTTTCCCGGCGGGCAGGACGTCCCGTCGACGTCGGTCGTCAACTACGCCCCCGGCGCGGACAAGGCGAACGCGACGACCGTCGCGCTCGAGGACGGGACCGTGTCGTTCTGGTCCGACACCTTCGAGCCGACCTCGACCAACCCGGTCCAGGTCATCCTCGACGTCGTCGGCTGGACGAGCGCCGACAGCGACGTCACGGCGATCGCCCCGACGCGCGTGCTCGACACCCGCACCCGCACGGGCGCGATCCCGCACCCGCTGTTCGCGCGCACCGGCTACTCGCTGCCGGTCACGCAGGGCGGCGCGGTCCCCGAGGGTGCGACGGCCGTGATCCTCAACGTCACCGCGATCCACCCGTCGTCGGTCGGCAACCTGCGCGTGTACCCCGACTACCTCGGCACCGGCGGCGGCGCACCCGTCCCCGGCTCGGTGCTCAACTACATCGGCGGTCGCGACATCCCGAACCAGGTCGTCGTCCCGCTCCCGCCGAACGGCCGGGTGACGCTCTACAACGACATGTTCAGCGGCAGCACCGAGGCGGCGGTGGACGTCGTGGGGTACGTCCTCAACGCCGAGCGCCGGGGCTGACGCACCGGTCGGACGCCCCGGTCGGACGCACCGCACCGACGCACCGCACCGCACCGCGACGGCGGGCCGGGTCCCCACGGACCCGGCCCGTCGCCGCGTCCGCGGCACCGCCGTCGCGGTCCTCGTCGCGCCCCGCGGGGCGGGCGTCCGTCGTCCTGTCACGAAGGTGCGCGAAACGCCGGACGGGGGTCACCCGTGCGCGGTACCGTCACGTGCTCCCGCGCGGGAGCGGCCCCTTCGCACCAGGAGCTCCGATGCGTGTCGCGCGCCCCCGTACCCCGTCCACCCCGCGCCGGAGGACGCCCGTGCGGCGGGCCGCCGGTCTGGTGCCGCTGCTGGCGCTGGCGCTCGTCGGCGGCGGCGCCCTCGTGCCCGCGGCAGCGGCGACGACCGTGACCGGTCGCATCACGTTCGCGCCGGGCGCCGAGCCGGGCGCGATGAGCGCGGTCAGCGTGCGCTCCTACGCACCCGACGGCTCGCTCGCGCTGGGCGGCGCGACGCCGGCGCCCGACGGCACGTACACCCTCACGGTGGACCGGCCGACCGTGCTCGTCGTCGACCCGGGCCTCGACTCGGTCTGGGCGCCGGAGTACTACGGCGGCGCGTACGACCTCGCCGGCGCGACGGTCGTCACGCCGGACGGCCCCACCACCGGGCTCGACGTGCAGCTCGACGTGGGCGGCACCATCGCCGGGCGCGTGAGCGTGCCGGCCGGCACCGACCCGACGCTGTGGACGGCGTGGGCGACCCGCATCGGCCGCAGCCCCAACGAGCGGCTCGAGGTGCGCGCGCCCGTGGCGGCGGACGGCACGTACGCGGCCCGCGGCCTGGCGCCCGGCGACCACCGCGTCAGCTTCACCGGGCCGGGCTGGGAGACGTGGAAGGACGCGGGCCCCACGGACGCCACCCCGGTGCCCGTGACGCTCGGCCGGACGACCGACGGCATCGACCCGACGCTCCAGCTCGGCACCTGGCTCGAGGTGCCGGAGGCGTGGGCGGAGCCCGGCTGGCCGGTCGCGCTCGAGGTCCGCACGCACGCGGCGGACCCCGCGTTTCCCGTGACGGGTGACGTCGAGGTCGTCCGCGACGGGGCTGTCGTCGCGCGCGCCACCCTCGCGGACGGCGTCGCACGCCCCGAGGTCGGGGGCCTGCCCGCGGGCACGCACGAGCTGCTGGTGCGCTACCTCGGCTCGGACGTGTACGAGCCGACCGAGACCGCGGTCACCGTCCGGGTGGTCGCGGGCGCACCGCTCACGGTGTCGGCGCTCGAGCCGGGCACCGGCCCGCGCACCGGGTACGGCCCGAGCTCGCTCGTCACCGTCCGCGGCACGGGCTTCGCGCCCGGCGTGCGCGTCACCTTCGGCGGGCGGGACGCCGAGGTGACCGTGCTGTCCGACACCGAGCTCCAGGTCCGGCCGCCGGACGCGGACGCGGTCGGCACCGTGGCCGTCGAGGTGCACCCCGCCCCCGGGCGGGACGACGCCCCGGTCACCACGCGCTACACCTACGCCGACCTCGTGACCGTGCGCCCCGTGCGGGTGCTCGCCACCACCGAGCGCCGCACGTGCGCGTGGCCCGCCGCCTACGGGGTGCCCGCGAGCGCCACGGGCGTGTTCGTCAACGTCACGGCCGCCGTGCCGACCGGCCCCGGCTACGCCGTCGTGCACCCCGGCGGGTCGCCGAGCGCGCCGCTGCCGGCCGGGTCGACCGTCAACTTCGAGCCCGGCGTCGACTCGTCGAACTCGGCGTACGTCGCGCTCGACCGGCACACCACGTTCTGCGTGACGGCGGTCGGCGGCCCGCCGCAGCGCCTGCTCGTCGACGTCACCGGGTACACCACGGACGGCGCCGGCGTGGTCCCGGTGGACTCGGCGCGCCTGCTCGACACCCGTCCCGGCGGCGTCGGCGACGTGAGGGGCCCGGTCCGTCCCCGCACGCTGCACACGGTGCAGGTCGCCGGCCGCGGCGGTGTCCCGGACGACGCCCGCGCGGTGCTCCTCAACGCCACGACGACCGGCGTCACCGCGCCGGGCAACCTGCGGGTCTTCCCCGGCGACGAGGTGCCGAGCACGTCGGTCGTCAACTACGTGCCCGGCAAGGACAAGGCGAACACCACGCTCGTCGAGCTGGTCGACGGCACGGTGTCGTTCTGGTCCGATTCGTCCGGGTCGGCGCACGTCCTGCTCGACGTGCTCGGGTACACCACCGCGGACAGCGTGCTGACGCCGGCCTCCACACCCACGCGCGTCCTCGACACGCGTGCCGGCAGCCGGGTCGGCGCCCTCGACGGTCCCCTGCCCGCGCGGTCGCCGCGCAGCATCCCGCTCGCCGGCACCGGGCCCGTCCCCGCGGACGCGGCGGCGGTCGTCCTGAACGTCACGGCCGTCGGACCCGGCGGCGTCGGCAACCTCCGGGTCTACCCGGACACGCGCGGCGACGGCACCACCCCGCCGCCGGACGCGTCGTCCCTCAACTACGTGCCCGGCCGCGACGTGCCCAACCAGGTCGTCGTCGCGCTGCCGGAGAGCGGGCGGGTCGCGCTGTACTCCGACACCGGCGCCGGTCCCGTGCACGTGGCGGTCGACGTCGTCGGGTGGGTCCGCTCGCCCGACGCCGGTCGCTGACCCCCTCCCCCCTCGTCCGTCGCACCGCACCCTCCCGATCGGAGCACCGATGCCTGACGTCCGACCCCGGACCGCGCCCCGGACCCGCCCACCGCTGACCCGCCGTGCGCGCGGTCTCGTCCTCCCGCTCGCGGTCGCGCTCGTCGGCGCGGCGGGCGTCGCGCCCGCCGCCGCGGCCCCCGCGACCATCAGCGGGCAGGTGACCCTCGCCGGCGGCGCGGCCGGCAGCGCCGAGGGGATGACGGTCTACGCCCGGTCCCCGCGCGACGGCGACATCCTCCGGACGACGCAGGTGGACGCGGCCGGCCGCTACTCCCTCGAGGTCGAGCCGCCCGTCCAGGTGCAGGTGGTGCCCGGGAGCCTCGGGGTGTGGGGCGGGAGCCGCCCGGAGTGGGCCGCGGAGTACTACGGCGGCGCGTACCACCGGCGCACCGCGACCGCGATCACCACCGGTGGCGACGGGTACGACGTCGAGCTGGACGTCGGCGGGCGGGTCAGCGGGCGCGTGCGCGTCCCGGAGGGCGACCGGCCCGAGCGGTGGCTGGCGTACGTCTGGGGCGCCGGCCCGGTCGCCACCCGGCCCTCCTCGCCGTTCCAGCCGGTCCGCGTGAACCCCGACGGCACCTGGAGCGCGCAGGGGCTCGGCCCCGGTCCGCACGAGGTGTTCTTCATGGACGACGACGAGAGCCTCGTGTACTGGGACGACGCGAGCACCCCGGGCAGGGACCTGCTCGACGTCGCCCTGGGGCAGGTCGTCACGGGCATCGACGTCGGCGCGCGGTGGACGGCCCGTCTGTTCACCTCCGACACGTGGTCGGTCGCCGGCAGCCCAGTCCCGCTGCGGGTCGACGTGACGGCGCCGCACCCCGAGGTCCCGGTCACGGGCGAGCTCGAGCTGCGGCTCGGCGACGAGGTCCTCTCGCGCGCACCGATCGCACGCGGCACGGTCGAGCTCGCGGTGCCGGACCTGCCCGTGGGCGTGCACCTGCTCGAGGCGCACTGGGCCGGCGACGCCAACTTCGACGGGACCCTCGCGGGCGCCGTCGCGTACGTCGACGAGGCGTCGACCCCCCTGACCGTCACCGGTGCGACGGTCCGCGACGCGTTCGGCGCCACGGGCGGCCGGCGCGTCGACGTCGAGGGGTCCGGCTTCACGTCGGACGTGCGCGTCACCGTGGCCGGACGGGAGGTCGAGGCGACGGTGACCTCCGACACCCGCGTCGCGACGTGGTTGCCCGACACGGGCGCGGCCGGCCGCGTGCCCGTCGTGGTGACCGCCACCCGCGGCGGCGCCGAGGTGACCGGCACGACGACCCTGCTGGTGCCCGAGGTCGTGGCGGTGCGCCCCGAGCGCCGCATCGACACCCCGTGGGGCCGGCAGGCGTGCGCGCAGGTGACGGGTGCGCCGGTCGGCCGCACCGGCAGCGGCGCGTTCGTCAACGTCACGGTGTCCGGCGCGACCGCGCCGGGGTACGTCGTCGTCCAGCCGGACGACGGCTCGGGCGCCCCTCCCCTGCCCGGCGGGTCGACCGTCAACCTCGAGCCCGGCGTGGACACCGCCAACGCGACGTTCGTCCCGCTCGGGCCGGACGGGAAGGTGTGCGTGACGCCGGTGAGCGGCGCCCCCGTGGGGCGCATGCTCCTCGACGTCACCGCGTACGCCGTCGGCACGTCGGGCGTGGTCGGCGTGCCGTCCACCCGCCTGCTCGACACGCGACCCGGCGGCACGGGCGAGGTCGACGGCCCGGTCCGGCCGCGCACGCTGCACACCGTGCAGGTCGCGGGCCGCGCGGGCGTCCCGGCCGACGCGCGGGCGGTGCTGCTCAACGTCACCACGACGCGGGTCGCCGCACCGGGCAACCTGCGCGTGTTCCCGGCGGGACGCACCCGCCCCACGGAGACGTCGACGGTCAACTACGTGCCCGGCAAGGACAAGGCGAACGGCACGCTCGTGCAGCTCGTCGATGGCAAGGTGTCGTTCTGGTCCGACTCGGGCGGCAGCGCCGACGTCCTCCTCGACGTCATCGGGTACACCCCCGCCGGCAGCACCCTCACCGCCGTGCCGGAGCCGACGCGCGTCCTCGACACCCGGCCCGGGACGCGCACCGGCCCGCTCGACGGCCCGCTGCCCGCCCGCACCGGGCGCAGCCTGCCCGTGGCCGGCGTCGGCGGGGTCCCCGTCGACGCGACGGCGGTCGTCCTCAACGTGACGGTGACGGGAGCCACCGGCATCGGCAACCTCCGCGTGCACCCCGACACCGAGGGCGACGGCAGCACGACGCCGCCGGACACGTCGGTGCTCAACTACGTCCCCGGTCGCGACGTGCCGAACCAGGTCGTCGTGGCGCTGCCGCCGAGCGGGCGGGTCGCGCTGTGGTCGGACACGGACGCCGGGCCCGTGGACGTCGTCGCGGACGTCGTCGGCTACGTGACGGCGCCGACCGCGGACGACTGACGCGGCAGCGGTGACGCGACGGGCCGGGCACCCCGCTGGGTGCCCGGCCCGTCGTCGTCGGCGGGCGGCTCAGCCCAGCGTGAGCGACACCGTCACGTAGGAGTGCGCCGGCAGCTCGACCTCGAGGCCGAGCGCGTGCGGGCGCACGCCGTCGAACGCCGTCGGCGCCACCGCGTCCGGCGCGTCGGGGGTGTTGTGGGCGTCGAGCGCGGGGGCCGTCAGGACGCGCGCCGAGTGGCCCGTCACCTCGCGCCCGCGCAGGTCGAGGACGAGCGTGCGCGCCTCGTCGGCGTCGAGGTTCGACAGGGACACGAGTGCGGTGCCACCGGTGGTCGACGCCGACGCGGACAGCAGCGCGAGCGGCGTCCCCTCGACCTCGCGGCTCGGCACGTCGCCCTTGAGGTGCACGGCCAGCGTGGCGGCGTCGTGGTGACCGACGTTCATCTCGAACACGTGGTAGCTCGGCGTGCGCACGAGCGCGCCCGACTCCGGGTCGGTGAGCAGCATCGCCTGGAGCACGTTGACCGTCTGCGCGATGTTCGCCATGACGACCCGGTCGGCGTGGTGGTGGAAGGCGTCGAGGTGGCGGCTCGCGACGAGCGCGTCCCGCAGGGTGTTCTGCTGGTACAGGAACCCGGGGTTGGTGCCCTTCTCGACGTTCCACCACGTCCCCCACTCGTCGACGACGAGGCCGACGCGCTTCTTCGGGTCGTAGCGGTCCATGACGGCGCCGTGCCGGTCCAGCAGCTCCTCCATGTGCGCGGCGCGCGCGAGGGCGAGGTACCACTCGTCGGTGCTGAACCCGGTGGCGTCGCCCTTGTCCGACCACGGGCCGGTCATCGTGTAGTAGTGCAGGGACAGCGCCTGGAACGGCGCGGCGCGGCCGTCGCCGGCGTCGAGCGCGTCGAACGAGCGCATGAGCGTCTCGGTCCAGTGGTAGTCGTGGTCGGACGCGCCGGCGGCGATCCGGTAGACGTCATTGCCGGCGTGCGCGCGCACGTACGTCGCGTACTGCCGGGCGAGCGAGGCGAACTGCTCGGCGCGGAGGTTCCCCCCGCAGCCCCACGCCTCGTTGCCGAGCCCCCAGAACGGGACCTTCCACGGCTCGTCGCGGCCGTTCTCGCGGCGCAGCGCGGCCATCGGCGAGTCGTCGGCGCGCGTGAGGTACTCGATCCACTCGCTCATCTCGGCGACCGTGCCCGAGCCGATGTTGCCGCTGACGTACGCGTCGGCGCCGAGCAGCTCGCACAGGTCCATGAACTCGTGCGTGCCGAAGGAGTTGTCCTCGACGACGTCGCCCCAGTGGGAGTTGACCATGCGGGGCCGCTGGTCGCGCGGGCCGATGCCGTCGCGCCAGTGGTAGTCGTCGGCGAAGCAGCCGCCGGGCCAGCGCAGGTTCGGGATGTGCAGGGCGCGCAGCGCCTCCACCACGTCGGTGCGGATGCCGCGCACGTTCGGGACGTCGGCGTCCTCGCCCACCCAGAACCCGCCGTAGACGCACCGGCCGAGGTGCTCGGCGAAGTGGCCGTACACGTGCCGGCTGATGGTGGGACCCGGCAGGTCCAGGTCGATGACGGCCGTCAGGGGCGCGGCGGGCATGGGATCTCCTCCGCGGCGGGCGCAGCGCTGCGCCGCCGGTTGTCCTTGTATCGTTACACGACGTCGTGCGCGCCCGACTCTGCCGGTCCCGTCGCGCGCGGTCAAGCACCGGGCGCACGGACGCGTCGGGTGGCGCGGGCAGGGCTCGGGCGAGGCCCGGGCAGGTCAGGGACCGGCGGGGCCGGGAGGCGCGATGACGACGCTCAAGGACGTGGCGCGCGCGGCGGGCGTCTCGGTGATGACCGTGTCGAACGTCGTCAACGGTCGGCCGCACGTCGGCGAGGCGACGCGGCGGCGCGTCCTCGCGGCGGTCGACGCCCTGGGGTACGAGGTCAACCTCACGGCACGCCGGCTGCGCGCGGGGCGCAGCAACACCGTGGCGCTCGTCGTGCCGCGCGCGGACCACCCGTACTACGGCGAGCTCGCCGCCCGGTTCACCGACGCGCTGCGCCCCACGGGCCGGCACCTGGTGCTGGAGCAGACGGGCGCGAGCCGCGAGGGCGAGCTGGGCGCGCTGTCGCCGGCCCGGCTGCAGCAGTACGACGGCGTGCTGCTCAGCGCGGTGGGCCTCGAGGCCGCGGACGTCGCCCGGCTGAGCCCCGACCTGCCGCTCGTGCTGCTCGGCGAGAAGCCGATGCCGCCGGCGTTCGACCACGTCTCCCTCGGCAACGTCGCCGGCGGGCGGCTCGCCGTGGCGCACCTGCTGAACCGCGGCGCCCGCCGGGTCGCGGTGGTGGGTGGCACGACGGGCCCCACGGACGGCGGCCTCTCCGACCAGCGCACGCAGGGCTGGCGCGACGCGCACGCCGCCGCGGGGCTGCCCGCCGACGACGCGCTCGTCCTGCCGGTCGCCGGGCTGCACATGGCCGCCGCGCGCGCCGCCGTGCGGGACGCGCTGGCCCGGGGGCTCAACCTCGACGCGGTCTTCGCGGTGACCGACCAGGTGGCCGTCGGCGTGCTCGCCGCGCTGCACGACGCCGGGCGGCGCGTGCCCGCCGACGTGCAGGTCGTCGGCTTCGACAACCTCGCGATCGGGGCGCACGTGCCGCCCGGCCTCACCACCGTGGACCCGAGCGACGACGTGCTGGTCGCGCACGCGCTGCGCCTGCTCGAGCGCCGCATGACCGGCGACGGGACGGCCGCCGGCGAGCACGTCGTCACCCCGGTCCGACTGGTCGTCCGGGGGTCGACGCACTGAGTGCCGGGCGCCGGCGTCGGACGCGGCGTCAGGCGCCGCCGGCGCAGACCAGCCGCTCCTCCGGCAGGCCGATCGCGGAGGCGTACGTCCGCACGCCGCTCACGGCACCGAGCCAGCGCGACCCGTCCTGCGCGGCACCGAGCCGCAGCACGCCGGCCGGGGCGGTGCCGTAGGGGTGGGCGACGGCGGCACCTGTGACCACCCGGCCGGTGCCCGGCGCCTGGGACGAGCCGAGGCTGCACACGTCGAGCCGGATGCTGCCGGTGTCGCCGTCGCGCACGCCCGCGAGCACGACCCACTCGCCGGGCACGACCGGCACGGTCGACGTCGCGACCACGTCGGGCGCCCGCGGGGTGCCCGGCGGCGTCGTGGCCACGGTGAACGCCCAGCACGACGCGGCGTCGAGCGCGCAGCCCCTCGTGGTCGTGCCGAGGCGGAACGCGTCGGTGAGCCGGCCGGCCTGGCTGACCGCGGTCGCCCTGCCGGCGTCGTCCGCCCGCACGATCGCCACGACGGACCAGCTGCCGCTCGGGTCGACGACGGGGCCGGCGCCCAGGGCCTCGTCGGTGGGCTCGTCGAACAGCAGCGCGCGGTCCTCGGGCAGGCCGGCGAGCTCGGCGCGCAGCCCGTCGGTCCACGTCGTCGTCGGCGACAGCGTGAGGTGCGCACCGGCGACGCCGTCGTCCGCGGCGGTCGTGCCGCTGCCCTCGTCGAGCCGCCACCGTGCGTCGCCGGCCGGCTGCCCCGCGGTCGCGCCGACCGTGAAGCGGTAGAGCCGCTCCGGGCTGACGTTGCCCGCCGCGTCGACGGTCTGCACGACCAGGCGCACGGGCCCGGTGGTGCGCGGCGTCCACGTCACCGTGGTGCTCGTCGCGCCCGCCGGCAGGTCGATCCGCTCCTGCGGTCCGCCGTCGAACGCGACGAGGAACGCGACGACGTCGGTGCTCGTGCCCGCGTCGAGCCGGAACTCCCCGGCGAGCCCGGCGCCGCCGGCGGTCGCGTCCTCGACGTACACGGCCGGCGCCGTGCCGGTCACGGGCTCCACCTGCGGCGTGCCGGGCGCGGTGGCGTCCACGGCGAACCGGCAGCGCACCGTCGTGCTCTTCCGCCCCCGCGCGTCGCGCGCCTGCACGCGCCACTCGTACGTGCCGCCGTCCCGGACGCGCCCGTCGGGGACCTGCACGGCGTGGTCGGCACCGGAGCCCTGCGCGGGCGTCGTCGTCGGGCTCCAGAGCCGCGTGCCGCGGGCGCCGTCGCGCAGGGTGAACGTGGCGGTCAGCGCGTCCCCGTCGGGGTCCGTGAGGGTCGCGCGCAGCTGCGGGGTCGTGGTGCGCACGGCGACGGGCGTGCCGTCGGCGGCGCACGCCACCGCCTGGTCCCCGACGCGCAGGGCAGTCGGGGCGTCCGGCGCGTGGTTCCGCCCGCCGTGCGGCCCCGCGACGGCGGGCCCGGGCACGAGCAGCGCAGCGGCCACCACGAACGCCCCCACCGCCACCGCACGGCGACGCACGAGCACCGACCCTCCCGACGTGCTGACCGACCTCGACCCGCGCACGGCGCCTCCTCGACGCTCGGTCGCCCGCGCAGCCCCCGGCCCGTACCGGTGCGCCGACGACGCCGAGCGGACGCTATCGGACACGGCCGACACGACGGGCGGATCCGGACGTCCGCCACGCGCGCGTCCGACGGTGACGCAGATCACACCGTGACAACCCGAACAGCCCTGCGTCGCACCGCCCCGATCGGGTGGGATGCCCCTGCAGCGGGCGTCGGTACCCGCCGGACACCACGGACGGGACGATGGCGACGACGATCGACGCGCAGGAGCTGCTCGCGAGCTGGTCCGCGAGCGCGAGCCGCATGGACGAGCTCCCGCTCGTCTCCGACCTCCTCGAGGCGGCCGCCTCGTCCGGGCACGCGGACGACCTCGAGCTCGAGCGCGCCCGGGCCGCGGTCGTCGCCGGCCGGCCCGCCCTGGCGAGCGGCCTCCTCGCCGACGTCGACCGGGACGTGCTCACCGCCACGCAGCACACCTGGCGGGACGTCGTGGCGATCGCCGCGTGGGCCGCGCAGGGCGACGCCGAGGCCCTGGCGGTGCTCATCCGCGTGGGGCAGGGCCTGGACCCGCGCGCCGCGCTGACGCACGCGTACCTGCTCGCGACGGCCGCCGAGCAGGCGGGGCAGACCGAGCTCGCGGACAGCACGTGGCGGCACGTCGCCGCGACGACGAACGCCATGACCATGGTCGTGCAGCGGCGCGTCCTCGTGGCCGACGTGGCGCAGCGGTCCACCACCGACGCGGACGCCGCCGGCACGGTCGTCGGGCGCTCGATCCGGACCCTCGTCGACGCGCTGCCGCTGCCGGAGGACGGCCTCAACCCCACGCGCGACGTCGTCACGCGGCTCGAGGAGCGCGGGGACCGCGCGGGCGCGTGGCTGCTGCTCGAGGGCATGGCCGCGCTGCGCCCGCTCGCGACGGGCGTCGCCCGCATGCGCGACGAGCGCGCGTCCGGCGGCGGGTGGTGGCACGAGCGGCTGCCCGGGCTGGCCGCGGCCGTCCTGGCGACCGGCGTCGTCGCGGCGGCCGCCCTCGCCGGGCTGTCGCCGTGGGTGCCGTCGCTGGCGGTGCTCGCCGCCGTCGTCGTGTGGCGGCGCTGGCGGCTGCCGCAGGGCACGCGCCTGTCCCGCGTCGACGCCCGCCTGCTGAGTCAGGTCCGCGCCTTCCCGCCGGACATCCCGAACGGGCACCGCTGGGGGCTGCGCCGCGTCGGTGGGTTCCTCACGGGGGGCGCCGCCGGGCTGGTGCTCGCGATCCTCGTCACGGGGGTGCTCGTGGAGGGGCCGCTCGCGGAGCTGAACCGGACGCACACCGCGGCGGTCGACGCGGTCGCGTGGCCGCTCGTGCTGCTGCTCGTCGTGCTGGGCGCCGTCGCCGGCCCCCACCTCCTGCACCGGACGCTGCGCCGGCCGGCCGAGCGCTGGGTGGCCGACGCGCGCGCCGGCATCGTGGAGGGCGTGCGCGGCTGCCTGTGCACCCGCACGCTCGCCCTGCGCAGCGTCGAGGTCGACGCCTACGTGACCGACCACCTGCGCGCACCCGACGCCGACGTCGCGGCGCTGGTCCCCGCCCTGCCGTCGGGCGACGCGGAGGTCCTGCAGTGCCCGCTGTCGGGCACGCCCTGGCTGCTGGTGCGGCTGCCGGAGCGCGAGCCGCTGCTGCTGCGCGGCACGCTCACGCGCGTCACCGAGGAGCCGGAGCGGACGGTCGGCGGCTACCTCTGACGTAGTGCGCCGGGTCAGCCGCCCGCGACCGTGCGGAACGGGTCGGCGGCCGGCACGAGCTCGACCGGCACCTCCGGGACGAGCCCGCCGAGCCACCGCGCGGCCTCCGCCATGCCCTCCTGCTCGGACGGCACGTGCCCGACGACGACCAGCCCTGCGCTGAGCCCCGCGGCGACCGCGTCGGCCGCGTACTCGCCCGTCTCCCACTCGTGGCCCTCGCCGATCACGACGACGTCGACGTCCGGCCGCGCGAGCAGGTGCCGGTTGCGCTCGAAGCCCTGGAAGCCCGGCTGCACGCCGACCGCCGACACGGGCGCGTCGGGGTCGCCGACGTAGCGGAGCGCGCGCGCCCCCAGCGCCTGCGCGACGTGCGCGGCCAGCGCGCCCAGCGTGGTCGGCGGGAGGTCGTAGACGTCCTCGTCGCCGGGGCGCTCCGTGCCGAGCCAGCCGAGCGCGCGCGCGACGCCGGTCAGGACGCCGTCGGGGCGCCGGTCGTGCCAGGCGTCGTGCAGGTGGAAGACGACGAGCCCGTGCTCGGCGACGAACGCGGACTTCGCGGCGAACACCGGGTCGCCCTCCGCGGCGAACGTCGCGTCGGACGCCCCGTGGTGGTCGAAGTACAGCGGCTCGTGCGTGACGACGAGGTCGAGGCCGCGGTCCGCGGCAGCGCGCAGCACGTCGAGCGTCGCCATCATCGTCACGGCCACGCCCCGCACCGGTGCGTCGGGGTCGCCGGCGAGGAACGTGTCGACCGTGCGCTCGCGCCACGGCACGCCCACGTGCGCGCCGATACGCTCCACCACCTGCCGCGCCGTCACCGTCACGGCCGTCACCCTAGCGACCCGGCGGGCGAGGGCAGGGGCTCCGACGGGCTCGTCGGCGGGCGCGCCGCCGACGTCAGCGGGCGTCGAGCCAGCGCAGGACGACGTGCCCGAACACCGACACGAGCGCGAGCGTCGACGACGCGCCGCAGCGCGTGCAGTGCGCGGTGTGGTTGACCCACGCCACGTCGGGGAGGCGGTCGACGTCGGTGACGGTCAGGTCGATCGACCCGCACACCGGGCAGCGCAGGCGCGCCTGCTCGTCGTAGGAGACATCCCGGCCCGGCACCGTTGCCGCAGACAGCTCGCTCACGTGTGGACTCCCGGGGTGGACGACGACGAACGCCCGCCAGTGTCGCACCCGACGGCGCGTGCGCACGCGGGGAGCGGGTCGCACGACCTCCCGCCGCGGGCCGCGCACGCTGCTCCTACGTGTGCCGCGGGCCCTGGTCCCGCGGCGCCGGACGGTCGCCGACGGCGGCTCGGGCCGCCGCCACGGTCGCCGACCAGGTGGCGACGTACGGCAGGGCGGTGTGCCGCGTCCAGCTCTCCACGCCCCACGTCGCGGCGGTGACCAGGGCGTCCACGGGGACGTCGTCGGTCCGGTGCCCGAGCGGGAACCCGAACACGACGTAGTGCTCCTGGAGCATCAGCACCAGGTCGTCGTCGCCGGCGAGCTCCGCGTACACGCGCGTCGACCCGCGCTCGGAGCGCGTCACGTGCCACGAGCCGTCGTCGCGCCGCTCGGCCGCGAACGTCGGGTCCGAGCCCCAGCGGGCACGCCGCTCGTCCGCCTCGACGTGCTGGGCGCCGAGCACGCCGGTGGCCCGCAGCGACTCCGCCAGCGCGCGCGGCGTCCACGGCGCGGGGAAGAACGTGCGCACGGCGATCCGCATGGCGAGCGCCGACGGCTGCACCGGGTGGTCGCCCTGCTGCCACCGCAGCGCGTCGGCCTCCTCCTGCAGGAGCGTCAGCAGCACCACGTCGGGGCGCTGCAGCGGGACGACGCCCGACGCCGCGACGTGCACGCCGAGGCAGCGCAGGAACCGCACGTGCTCGTCGCGCGTGGCGAACGGCGGCACGGGCACGTCCGGCACCGGGGGCCGGCCCCAGGGCACGTCGGAGGTCGGGTCGGTGGGCACGGAGCTCATGGGTGTCCTTCCGGTGGAGCGGGGCCGCCGCACGGGTCACCGGGGATGTCTACCGCACCGTGGACCGTCCCGGCCGGGGACGCCGCGGACCGGTGCCGTGGACGCGTCCGCGGGTCGTCGACGGTGGTTTCGGTCGCGGGTCCGAAAGTTCGTGGTGCTGTATCGATTAGGTTCGTTGACGCGCTCTCCTCCGCGCCGAAGGGTGGTCCATCGCCGCCGGGCTCACTGTCGAGCCGAGATCGGCTGACCAAGGAGGAACGATGACCCGACCCATGCTCCGACGAGGGAGCGTGCGCGGTAACGGCGCCCGAGGCGCAGCCGCCGTCGCCGTGCTGACCCTCGTGGCGGCCGCCGCCGCGGCGCTGCCCGCCCAGGCCGCCGGCTCGACGCTCCAGGACGCGGCCGACGACCGCGGCCGGTACTTCGGCACGGCGATCGCCGCGAACAGGCTCAGCGACTCGACCTACGCGACCATCGCGAACCGCGAGTTCAACATGATCACCGCCGAGAACGAGATGAAGATGGACGCGACGGAGCCGTCGCAGAACCAGTTCAACTTCACCAACGGCGACCGGATCCTCAACTGGGCGCTGCAGAACGGCAAGCAGGTCCGCGGGCACGCGCTGGCGTGGCACTCGCAGCAGCCCGGCTGGATGCAGAACATGTCCGGCACGCAGCTGCGCAACGCCATGCTCAACCACGTCACGCAGGTGGCCACGCACTACAAGGGCAAGATCCACTCGTGGGACGTCGTGAACGAGGCGTTCGCCGACGGCAACGGCGGCGCCCGCCGCGACTCGAACCTGCAGCGCACCGGCAACGACTGGATCGAGGCCGCGTTCCGCGCCGCCCGCGCCGCCGACCCGGGCGCCAAGCTCTGCTACAACGACTACAACACGGACAACTGGAACTGGGACAAGACCCAGGCCGTGTACAACATGGTCCGCGACTTCAAGGCCCGTGGCGTGCCGATCGACTGCGTCGGCCTCCAGTCCCACTTCAACTCGGGCAGCCCGTACCCGAGCAACTACCGCACCACGCTGTCGAGCTTCGCGGCCTTGGGCGTGGACGTCCAGATCACCGAGCTCGACATCGAGGGGTCGGGCCAGACGCAGGCCGACACCTACGCCAAGGTCGTCGCCGACTGCCTCGCGGTCGAGCGCTGCACCGGCATCACGGTGTGGGGCGTCCGGGACACCGACTCGTGGCGCGCCTCGGGCACGCCGCTGCTGTTCGACGGCCAGGGCAACAAGAAGGCCGCGTACACCTCGGTCCTCAACACGCTGAACGGCGGCGTCACGCCGACGCAGCAGCCCACGCAGCAGCCGACCCAGCAGCCCACCCAGCAGCCGACCCAGCAGCCCACCCAGCAGCCGACGCAGCAGCCCACGCAGAACCCGGGCACCGGCGCCTGCTCCGCCTCGCTGGTCATCGCGAACAGCTGGGGCGGCGGCTACCAGGCCACCGTCACGGTCCGCGCCGGGTCGTCGGCCCTCAACGGCTGGCGCGTCACGCTGCCCGCCGGCGTCTCCACCAACAACGTGTGGAACGGCGTCGCCTCCGGCGGCACGGTGAGCAACGCCCCGTACAACGGCACGGTCGCGGCCGGCCAGTCGACGTCCTTCGGCTTCATCGGCAACGGCAGCGCCCCCGCCGCGGGCACGCTGAGCTGCAGCTGACCGGCACCACCTGACCGGCTCCGCACCGGCAAGCACGACGGCGTCGCACCCCCCGGGTGCGGCGCCGTCGTCGTGCCACCGCGCCGGGCTCAGTCCGGTGCGACGTACGTCGTGCCGGTGTCGACGCGCTCGGACGCGGGCGCACCGCTCCAGCCGAGCGTCACGGGCGCACCGTCCCGCAGCGCGTCGGGCTCCAGCGACACGAACCGGTAGTGCGTGTCGTCGACCGCCACGACCTCCGTGACCGCGGCGTCGCCGACCCACAGGACCGGCGACAGGGCGCGCACCGGGATCGGGCCGTCGGTCTCGACGAGGAGCTCGACGGTCCGCTCGAGGCGCGGCAGCGACGACGTGAAGTTGTGGTGCGGCGGCGGGTCGAACCGGGCGAGCCGCGGCGTCACCGCGACGACGCGCGGCAGGTCGAGGCGGGCACGGCGGCGCCGTTCGGGGGTGCCGGGATCGCTGGTCATGACGTACCTCCGGGGACGAGCACGGTCAGACGGGCACGAGCTGCAGGTCGTCGAACGCGACCGGGCGGTCGTCGTCGGTGGTCGTGCGCAGGTGGACGGCGACGACGCGGCCGAGGTCGAGCCGGCTGCGGCGCCCGATGCACAAGGGCCGGAACCGCAGTGTCGACAGCATCGTCTTCGACTGGCCCGGCCGCTCGAAGGGCCGCGGCACGCCGCCGACGGATGCGGACCCGATCCACGCGACCGTGCCGCGCGCGTCCTCGAGGCCGAGGTCGAACGTGACGCCGTCCTTCGCGACGCCGCCGTCGACGACCTCCGCGACGCGCACCCACACCTCGCTGGACGTGAGGTCCGCGGTGCCGATCTCGGACCGGAAGTCGCCGCCGCCCCGCTCCCGCGAGCGCAGCACCATGCCCACCGTGAGGCCGAAGAAGCTGCCGTTGAACGCGCCGGGGACCTGGTCGAAGGGGAACTCGTCGGCGACCGCGCCGCCGGTCGCGGACGTCGGCAGCCCGAACGAGTTGGTCCCGATGCCGTTGCCGTCGTCGTGGTGGTCGACGGTGTCCGCCTTCTCGACGCGGTAGGCCAGGTCGACGGCGTGGACGGGCACCCCGGCCGGCGTCACGGTCCCCAGCAGGTACGCCGCCGAGCCGTCGCCGAGCAGCACGCCGCGGAACAGGGCGCTGCCGTACACGTCGAGCACGCGCTCGTGCGTGCCGCGGGAGAACACCGGCGTCACGCCGTCGTCGGCCGCCCACCGACGGTTGAAGAAGTTGTGGTTCGTGCTGTGCACGTAGACCTGCGAGGAGAACGGGCCGGGCTCGGACACGTCGTAGAACTGGGCGCCGTTGTTGTCGACGACGTCGCCGTCGGACGCGGGCAGGACCGTCGAGAACGCGTAGCCGACCGGGGCGATGGTGGGCATGCCGAACCAGTAGCGGAAGTTCGTGGGCGCCAGCGCGAGCACGGCACGGACGGTGACGCCGATCGCGCCCATGACGGCGGGAACCATCACGACCGCGTCCCCGCCGCGCGAGTGCCCCATGAGCCCCACGCGCGAGAAGTCGAGGCGTCCCTCCAGCACGCTCCCGGGCGTCGCGGCGAGGGTCTGCAGGTGCCGGATCGTGTCGATGATCAGATCCGCCCGGTCCTCGATGTTCTGCACGCCGCCGCCCGGGCCGTTCAGTGCGTTGCAGTCGACCGAGACGGCGACCATGCCCGCCTTCGCCAGGCTCGTCTGGAAGTAGTCGTAGCCGAGGTAGCTGGGGTCGGCCGGCGAGTGGTTGCCGTGCGCCATGACGACCACGGGCACCGGTCCGGTCTCCGCGAGCCGCGCGTGGAACGGCTGGTCGACGCCGTCGTCCTGCGCCGGGTAGTGGATGCTGCCCCGCACCGGGCCGTCCGCGTACTCGGTGCGGCCGACCGGGAAGAGGTCGAGCGCCGCGGGGTCGCCCGCGACGGGCGGGTCCACGCAGGCGACCGTGAGCTGCAGCGCGACGCGGGCCGGGCACGTCGTCAGCGACTGCGTCACGTGCACGACGTCCCCGGCGACGAGGGTCTGGCTGAGCGGGACGACCGGTGCGGTGCCGCTGCCGACCTGCACGAGGTTGCGGTAGACGCGGATGAGCGCGCCCGGCGCGCTCGACGTGATCGTGACCGCCGTGTCGCCCGCCTGCACGGGCCCGACCGCGGGGGCGCCGAGCGCGGAGCAGGGCTGCACGGTCGTCGTCCCCTCCGGGCTCGCCGGGTCCCCGGGGCACAGCTGCTGCGTGGCCGACAGGAGGTCGCCGTCCCCGACGGACCCGACACCCACGAGCAGCGCGCCGCCCCAGCACCGGAACGTCCCGAGGGACGTCGTGCCGTGCGTGACGGTGACGCGGGCGCCGTTCGCGATGCCGGTGACGCGGACCTGCTCGGCACCGTCGTGGACGGGGTCGAAGGCCGGCGCCGGCAGGGGGTTCGGTCCGGCGGTGACCGTGAGCTCGACCGACGGGGACGCCGGGTCGCCGCAGAGCTCGGTGTGCGCGCGGACCTTCTGGCCGTCCGCGTAGAAGGGGTTCACGTCGACGCCCTGCTGCTGGCTGCAGCCGTCCACGCGCCCCACCTCGGCGCCGTCCGCGGTGATCCACACATCCGCGCCGCCGAGCAGGTTGCCGACGCCGGTCCGCGCGCCGCAGGTCCAGACGGGGGCGGGGTTCACCACCGGCCGCGGCGGGCCCGCGGGGAAGTCGACGGTGTGGTCCCGGACCTCGAGGACCGGCGACCAGTCGCTGGTGAGGCCGTCGGCGTGCTGGCGCACCCGTACCTGCTGGTGCTCCGCCAGCGCGGGCACCGGCACGCGCTCGCCCTGCGGCTCCGGGAAGCCGGCGGCGTGCCCGGCGACGACCACGGCGCCGTCGACCTCGACGTCGAGGAGCGCGTGCGGCAGGAAGCCCCACACGGTCACCGCCGTCGCGCACCGGTACAGCGGTCCGGCGAGCCACGGGGGCGAGAGCAGCTCCCGGTCGTCCTTCAGGTCGAGCCGGTCCACCTCGACGACGGTCGCGTCCATCGCTGCCTCCTCGCACGTCCCTCGGACACGGGGAGGAGGCGGGGGACGGCGGCCGGATACCGGCGGGACGGGCCGGGCGGGGTGAACTCGCGCCGGCAGCCTCCGTCCCGCGGCCGTCGTCCCGCAGCCCGTCTCACGGCGAACGGTGGCCGGCGTGCGTACGAAAGGGCCGAGCCGTACGCCAGACCCCGTTCGCGCCGAGACGCGGTGGCAGTCCGGTGGCGGGCGGCCTGCCGGGTCGATCACCGAGGCGCCGGACGACGACGGGGGCCAGGTGTCCGGTCCCCCGTCGTCGTCAGCCGTCGTCAGCCGGTCGTCACGACCGGGGCGGCGTCTCCTTCTCCCGCTCCAGCGCCGCGATCGCGTCCGCGAGCGCGGTGGTCGCCGCCAGCACGCGGCCCTGGTGGCCGCCGTGGGTGAGGACCAGCCGCGCGTGGGCCAGGGCCCGGCGCACCGCCGCGACGCCCTCGCGCGACCACGCGGGGTCGCGCGGGTCCAGCGCCTCGGCCGCGGCGACGGCCGCCGCCAGCTTCGAGGTGTCCGTCACCGGGCGGTCCAGCCCGAGCCAGGCCTCCGGGTCGGCGCTGGCCGCCGCCCCGAGCTTCTCCGAGAAGTCGCTGTTGAACAGCAGCGGGTTGTGGGTGGACCGCCAGCTGCGCTGGTCGGTGAGGCCCCAGAACGTCACGCGGTCGATGTCGGTCGAGTACGTCTTGTAGACCGCGAAGTACTCGGCGAACCGCTGGGCCTGGATCCGCTCCAGCTCGGCGCGGTTGCTGATCTTGCCGACCCAGTACGTGAACCCCTCGCGGGAGATGCGGTCCTGGACCGACGGGTCGGTCAGGTCGCGGTACTGCGCGCGGTCGTCACCCTCGGGCTGGCCGTTCCACGCCTCCCACACCTGCAGGTCCAGCTCGCTGACGTCGGCCGTCATGCCGGCCTCGATGATCATCTGGAGCGAGCGCTCGACCGACGCGTGGTCCGAGCACGTGCCCGGCTGCCACTCCGCGGCCGCCTCGTCGACGAGCCCGGGCAGCCGCGTGCGGTCCGCACAGGCGAAGGCAGGCGTCTGGTTGATGTAGTTGTGCGACTGGAGCCCGATCGTCTCGACGAGCAGGCGCGGGTCCTCCGGGTGCTCCGCGGCGTACCGCGCGTTCAGGTCCGTGGCCATCGCGACGATCGCCTCGCCCTTGCCCTCCGACTGGAAGACGTTGAAGTCGTTGTAGACCAGGCGTGCCTCGGGCCCGTACGTGCGCGCGAGGACGAAGGCGTCGTAGAGGAAGTCCGCCGGGTGCTCGCCGGCCGCCGTGTCGGCGCCGTTCGCGTAGGCGGAGTACCAGTTCGACGCACCGCCGTTGGGCCCGCCGCGCAGGAAGTCGCGCCAGTCCTGCGTGGCCGGGTCGAACTCGTCGAGCCCGTCGACGAAGGCCTCGTTGACGACGTCCCACGAGACGACGCGACCCTGGAAGTGCGTGAGCACCTCCTGGATGTAGCGCTCCATGTTGGCCCGGGCCTGCGCGCGCGTGCCGCCGGTGGGGCCGCTGTTGATGCGGGGCGGCGACTGCCCGTGCCACACGAGCACGTGCCCGTGGACGTCCATGCCGCGCGCCAGCGTCTCGTCGACGAACGCGTCCGCGGGGCCGAAGCGGAACGTGAACTCCCCCGTCTCGGGGTCGATGTTCGCGTTCGGCAGCAGCTGGTCGGGCTTCATGCTGTTCTCGGCCGTCATCACCGAGTAGTGCCGCTCGATGTTCGCCGAGCTGGCCGACCCCGGCGCGTACGTCGCGGGGTCGGAGTGGATGTTGCCCACGTCGAAGTAGTCGCGGTAGACGTCCTTGAGCGGCGCCATCTGCCGGCGGAACGTGGTGTCGAGGACGACGTCACCCTCGGGCATGGTGAACGAGCCGACCCGCGCCCCGATCCAGCCGAGCTCCTCGGACGTCCACCCGCCCCACACCTGCTGCGCGCCCGGCGTCGCCGTCAGCACGACCGTGTCCCCCGCCTGGTAGCTGCCCTCACCGGTGACCGTGCCGCGCCCGGACACCCGGAGGTCGACCTCGTAGGTCTCCTCGACGGCCGCCTGCGCCGGCGCCGCCAGGCCGACCGTCGCCAGCACGACCGCCGTCGCCGCTCCCGTCCACCGCGCCACCCGGCGGCGGCCGTCCCGCGCGACCGTCCCCGGTGCGCCCTCACGTCCTCGTCCCGCAAGCCCCGTCATCTGACGTCCCTCTCGCTGTCACGCTCGGCGTCGGCGTTGCGGCGGCGTTCCCCCCGTCGCCCGACCTGTGGCCCGTCCGCGCGCACGACGCCCGCGATCCGCCGCTGTCGTCGACGCTGACCGACAGCCGTCCGGGCACGACGTGCTCCGCTCCTACACCGGTGTAACCGTCACCCTCGACGGGGAACCGGTAGGCCGTACGGGTGACACCGTAGGTACGCCCCCGGGGGCCGTCAAGGCGCTCCAGAGGCGCACCGACGGCGGGCGGCGCACCACTGCGCCGCCCGCCGTGCGGGCCCGGCTCATCCGCAGGCGACGCCCGCGTGCCCGGCCTCGTACGCCGTCCACGCGGCCTGCCAGCCGGCGAGCTTCACGCCGGTGACGTCGACGTCGCCGGCGTCGACCGCGGTGCCCGGTGCCGTCCACGTGCGCTGCAGCGACGCGCCCGGCAGCAGGACGGCCACGGCACCGGTCCGCCACGGGGTCGTCGCGGCGACGACGACGGGCACCCGCTCGACGTTGCGCACGTGCACGGTGACGCGGGGGCGCCCGTCGACGCACCGCGCCTGCCCCGAGACCGCGAGCGCCACCGCGTGGGGCGTCCCCGCCGGTGCGGCCGGCGTCACCGGGGCGGAGGGCGCGGACGCCGCGGAGTCGCCCGCGGCGTTCGTCGCGACGACCGTGAACGTGTGCGCCCAGCCGTTCGCGAGGCCCGTGACCACGCACGACGTCCCGTCGGTCGTGCACGTCGCGCCGCCCGGGGACGCGGTGACGGTCGACGCGGTGACCGGGCTGCCGCCGTCCTCGGCCGGCGCGGCCCACGACACGGTCGCGGACCCGTCGCCGGCGGTGGCGACCACGTCGGTCGGTGCCGCCGGCGCGGTGGCCGGCGGCGCGACGGCGCCCGGCCAGGTCACGAGGACCTCGTCACCGGCCGCCGAGACCCTCTCCACCGTGATCCGGTTGACCGAGAAGGCGTTGCCGCCACCGCCGCCGCGGATCCCGATGTTGCCGACCAGCCCGTCGGCGGGCTGCGACCCGTCCATCGTGAACTCGCTGACCAGGTCGTAGCTGCCCATGTTGACCATGCCGCTGGTGAAGTACGCGGGCAGCTGCGTGGCGACCTGGTCCGCGGCGTACGGGTGGGCGTTGACGAGCGCGCCGTCGGCGGTCGTGTACCCGCCGTTGCTGGTGTCCCTGACCCAGCGGACCCGGATCGCCGTCGTCCCCTTGGCCGTGTAGTTCACCGTGACGCGGTACGTCGCACCCGGCTCGGGGCGGAACGCCACCTCGCCGTCGTCCGTGGTCGACCACGGCCACGCCGACGCGTCGTCGCCGAGCACGATGTTCGCGCCGCTCCAGGGGTCGCCGGTGGACGTGTCGTAGACGTGCACGCCGGGGACCGGCGCGGGCTCCTCGCCGCCGGAGGTGTCGATGTAGTCGTGCGTGGCGAGGAACTGGTCCGGGTACAGGATGCCGAGGAGCGCGAGCTTGGCGTTGCCGTCGTAGTCGTACGGCATCGCGAACTCCCCGCCCTTCCAGCCGGTGGCCACGTCGCGGACACCCGCGAGCTTCACGGCGGCGACGACCTTCGGGTTGTCCGTCGTGTTGCCCGGGCCGGCCGCGTGGTCGCGGTAGACCCGGAACAGCTCGGCGTACTTCATGCCCTGGTTGTTCTCGTTCTCCGGCGTCAGCTCACCGGGCGGCAGGGCGATGTCCATCTCGGTGACGTGGACCTCGACGTCGTCCAGCGTCGCGAAGAGCTCGATGTTCTGCTCGACGGCCTCGACGTCGGTGGCCAGGTTGTAGTGGCCCTGCATCCCGATGACCTCGATGAGCGGCCTGCCGTCCGGGCGCGTGCCGGCGTGCCGGGCGTTGATGTCCTTGACCATCTCGTAGACGACGCGCGCCTTGGCCGGGGAGTCCAGGCCGAAGTCGTTGTACGTGAGCTTGACGTCCCAGCCGCGGGCGTCGACCACCTCGGCCGCCCGGAGGAAGGCGAGCTCGACCCAGTCGGCACCCAGCGCCTGGTACCAGCCCTCGCCCTTGGCCAGGGACGCGCGCCAGTCCGCCGGGTCGGCCGTGCCGACCGCCTCGTTCACCACGTCGACCGCGACGAGGCGGTCCCCGAAGTGACCGAGCACGGTCTCGACGTGCGTGCGCAGGTTCTCGAGCGCGACGGCGCGGTCGAACGCGCCGGGCTGGCCGTGGCGGGCCGGCGGGGCGTCCCACATCCAGGTGGGGGTCTGCGAGTGCCACGCGAGGGTGTGGCCGTAGAGCCTCAGGTCGGGGTTGCGCGCCGTGTAGCGGGCGAACGCCGCCTCCGCCGCGTCGAACGTGAACACGCCCTTCTCGCGCTGCGTGCTCTCGGGCTTCATCTCGTTGCCCGGCGTGTACGACGCGTAGTTGTAGGTCAGGCCCTCGATCTCGCCGGCGCCGAAGATGCCGAACGAGAAGTGGTCCGCGTAGACCTCCTTCATCGGTGGGTAGTGCTCGAACGTCTGCCCGGCCGGCGGGAGCTCCGGCTCCGGTGGTGCGGCGGCCGCGTGGGCCGGGCCCAGGGCGGTCATCGTCATGAGCCCCGCGACGAGGCCGGCGAGGACGGGCCGGGTGCCCCACCTCCTCCGCGGGCGGTGCACGGTGCGCCCCCGCCCGCCCGCTCCGAGTGCGCGTCGCCGATCCGGCATGGGACCTCCCGAGGTGCCCCGGCGCACCGTTGCGCGGGGGAAGCGATGGCAAATTTGCCACTGTTGCACAGCGGCATTGCCAGGCTCTCCAGGGCTGTGCGGCCTGTCAAGAGGGTCCCAAGCGTTTCAGGCGTTGCCACGCGCGCGGCCGCCGCGGAGGGTGCTCCTCGTACGTCCGCCACCGCTGTCGTCTCGTCCCGGAGGGGCACCCATGTCACGGTCCTCAGCAGCTCGCCGCCGCCTCTCCGCGGCGGTCGCCACCCTCGCGCTCGGCGCCGCGGCGGTGGCGGGCTCGGTCGCGCTCGCCGCGCCGGCCGCCGCGCACGGCGCCGTCTCCGACCCGCCGTCGCGCATCTACGGGTGCTACGACCGGTGGAGCGCCGCCTGGACCGACCCGGCCATGCGGACCCAGGACCCGATGTGCGCCAACGCCTGGCAGAGCAACCCGAACGCCATGTGGAACTGGAACGGCATGTTCCAGGAGAACGTCGGCGGCCGGCACGAGCAGGTGATCCCGAACGGGAAGCTGTGCTCCGCAAACAACCCGACCTACGCGGCGGCCGACACCCCCGGCGCCTGGCGGACGAGCGCCCGGTCGCACACCTTCCGCCTCACCGTGCACGACCCGTCCAACCACGGCGCCGACTACCTGCGCATCTACGTCACCAAGCAGGGCTACGACGCCCGGACGAAGGCGCTCGCGTGGTCGGACCTCGAGCTGGTCAAGACGACCGGCAGCTACCCCGCCTCGAGCCCGTACGTCACCGACGTCACCGTCCCGAGCGACCGCCGCGGCCACCACGTCGTCTTCACCATCTGGCAGGCCAGTCACCTCGACCAGCCGTACTACCAGTGCAGCGACGTGAGCTTCGGCGGCACCACCCCGGCGCCGGACCCGACGACGCCCGCACCGAACCCCACGACCCCGGCCCCGAACCCGACCACGCCGGTGCCGAACCCGACGACCCCGGCCCCGGACCCGACGACGCCCGCACCCGACCCGGGTCCGACCACGCCGGCCGGCGCCTGCACGGCCACCGTGTCCGTCGCGAGCGCGTGGCAGGGCGGCTACCAGGCCACCGTGACGGTGAAGGCTGGCTCCAGCGCGATCAACGGCTGGCGGGCGACGATCGGCGGCGCGACGATCACGCAGGCGTGGAACGGCACGGCCTCCGGCAGCACCATCACCGCCTCGGCGTGGAACGGGAAGCTCGCCGCCGGTGCGTCGACCACCGCCGGCTTCCTCGGCAGCGGCAGCCCGGCCGACCTGACCGCGAGCTGCGCGGCGTCCTGACGGTCACGCACCGACGAGGGCCGCACGTCCCGGGGGGGCGTGCGGCCCTCGTGGTGCGCGCCGCTGCGAGCGGCGTCAGCCGAGCGGCACGCCGACGACGAGGTCGACGAGCTCCGCCCGCTCGCGCGCCAGCCGCGCCATGAGCACGTCGCGGTCGGCGAGGTCGACGTCCGCCGGGTAGCCGACCGCGCGGCGCACGCCCGCCAGGTACTGCGCACGGCCTCCGGGGTCCTGGATGCCCGACAGGACGTAGTGCGCCGTCGTCAGCGCCACGCAGCGCTCCCACGCCCGCCGCAGCGCGTCCGACCCGAAGTAGGCGGCGAGCTCGGCACCGAGCACCTCCGACTCGACCCGCCAGCGGACCCACGCGGCGTCGAGCTCCGCCTGGTCCTGGGACGCCGCGCCGACCTCGGCCAGCTCCGTCGCGACCTGCATCTCCCCGACGACGCGTGCCGTCCGCGCCGCGAGGTCGCGGCGGATCTCGAGCTGGGCCTGGTGGTCCTGCCACTGCTGCGTCACGTGCGGGACCAGCAGCCCCGAGACGGCGGCGGTGACGAGCAGCAGGGTCATCGGGTGCTCGAGGAGCTCGCCCACGGTCCGCAGCGCCGACCGGGGGCGTCCGTCGCCGTCGCCCGGGGTCGGACCGGACGGCGGGGCCTCGCGGCGGTCCTTCATGGCGTCTCGCCTCTCGTGCACGGGCCCGGCACGAGCCCGGGCCGACGCGTGTCAGGAGGAGCGACGGGGCGCGGTGGTGATACCGGACGGGCTTTCCCTGGGCGGCCGGTCCTCGCCGCCCGACCAATGTGGGCAGTCGGCATTCATCGGTATTAATCGGACATATACGATGAAGCCGGGGCAGAGCGATTCGCCGCACTTTTGTTCACCCGATGCAGGCTCGATCTCGGGGTGACGCGGCGCTGATCGTGTGGTGATATGGGTCGCCGGCATGAACGACGATTGTGCAGACAATGGTGCAGATCCGGCATCCGAATCTCCATGTCGTCGATCACGCGCTCTGCCACGAAACGAGCGCACGGTCGTGTTGACCACGCGTTCCGGGGGGGCCGCAGGGGTGCTTTTCCGCTCGACAGGCGGCGCTCGTCGCGATGCGTTCCGGCGTGCCGGGATGTCTGCGGCCGCCACGGCGACTGCCGTCGTCCTGGCGCTGAGCGGCGCTGCGCCCGGAGCGGCGTCCGCGACCGTCCCGCCCACGGACGCACCCGAGCCCTCCACGTCGTCGTCACCGGAACCGTCCGCCCCGACACCGCTCCCCGCTGCCGAGCCGGCTCCCGAGGACGCCGAGCACGCAGCGCCGACCGCCACGGCACCGACGACGGGGCCGACGTCAGCGGAGTCGACGTCCCCCGGGCCGAGCGGTCCCGAGGCGACGTCCCCCGAGCCGGGCGGCCCCGAGGCAGCCGGTCCCGAGGCCGGCGAGCCCGAGTCGACCGGGCCCGAGGCGCCGGCGGCAGGGGGGAGCTCGCGGCGGGCGACGTCCGCCCTCACGGCGGCCTCCGGCGTCTCGCTCCTCGCGGCCGGTGTCCCGGAGGCACCCGTGCAGCTCTGGCTCGAGGACTTCGAGGCGAGCGCGACGCCGGCGCAGCTCGGCGCCTACGCGGCGAACCGGTACACCGCGGCGGCCTACTGGCTGAGCTACACCAACTGCAACGGCGTGATCCTGAGCTACGGGACGACGTTCCCGGCGACCGGCTTCTGCGGCACCGCGACCGACGTCGTGTCCCGCAACCAGGTGCGCCGCATGGCCGACGTCCTCGGCCAGCAGCGCCTGGGCGTCGTCGGTGGCACGAGCAACACCGCACCGGTCAACGGCTCCACGTCGGGCGCCGCCGGGTCGCAGGCGAACCGGGCGCTCGCCGCGCTGACGATGGCGGGCGGGACGACGACGGCGAACCAGACGCTCGTCGAGTCCGTGGGCCCGGTCGGCCTGACCGCCACGGCCGACCGCTACTACGCGGCCTCCGTCGACGTCGCCGAGGACTCGTGCTCCGCGCGGCCGGGCGGGCTGAACAACAACTCGCGCCTCGACGTCGCGCTCGTCAGCGGCACGACCGTGTCGCCCCTGACGGCGGCCCCGATCATCGCCTGCAACGTCACCGGCGGGCGCTACACCTCGCCCGCGCTGACGGGCGGGTTCGGCAGCGAGACGTCGGTGCGCGCGGGGCGGTTCTTCACGGACCGGGCCGTCCGTCTCACCCCGGCGCAGGCCGCACAGGCCCGGATCCGCGTCAGCAACCAGATCTCCGCCTCCGACGGCAACGACGTCGCGATCGACAACCTGCGGATCGTCGACGCGACCCCGAGCCTCGACAAGGCCTTCGCGACCGACGTCGGCGCCGCGGGCACGCCGACGACGCTGACGTTCACCGTCACGAACACGGCGGAGCTGGCGGCCAAGACCGACTGGAACTTCACCGACGCGCTGCCGCAGGGCCTCGTCGTCGCCCCGACCCCCGCGGTCGGCGGCACGTGCGCCAACGTCACCGGCGCCGCGTTCGCCGTGCAGGCCGCCGCGGGCGCCACCTCGATCGTCGTCACCGGGGGCGACCTCGCGGCCGGGGCGGCGAGCTGCACGGTCACGGTGAACGTGGTGGCCAACGCCCCCGGCACCTTCGTCAACGGTCCGGCCAACGTCACGACCGTGCTCAACGCCCCCGCGAGCGCGACCTTCGTCGCCGAGGCGCCGGCCCGCCTCACGATCCGGAAGAACGTGGCCGGGCGCGCCGTGGCCGGCGACCAGTTCCGCCTCGCCCTGAGCCTCGGTGCGACCGAGGTCGCCTCCGCCACGACCACGGGCGCCACCACCGGGCTCCAGACCGCCCAGGTCGGGCCGGTCACGGTCACCCGCGGGAGCGTCTACACGATCGCCGAGTCCGTCGTCTCGACGGCGACGCTGAGCACCTACACGACGAGCTACCAGTGCCTGCGGGGCACGACCACGATCGCCACCGGCACCTCCGTCTCGGGTCCCATCACCATCCCCGACGAGGCGGGCGTCGAGATCGTCTGCACCTTCACCAACACCCCCCAGCCGGCGACGCTGTACTGCGACGGCACGTACTACTACGCGGTCCGGGCGGACGGGTCGGTCGTCCAGGTGAACGCCACCAGCTCCGCCGCGCCGACGCAGCTCGTCGGCGCCGTGTCCGGTGCGACGGACGTCAACGCCCTCGGCGTGAACGGCAACGGAACGAGCGCCGTCGCCCTCGACCGCACGGGGACGAACGCCGGCAACGCCGGGGGCGTCGTCACGTACAGCATCGTCGGCGGCGCGCTCCAGGGCACCCGCACCGCTCTCACCGCGACCCAGGGCGCGTTCCTCGACCGCAGCGGTGCGGCGCTCGACGGCACGATCATCGCCGGAGCGGTGGATCCCCTCAACGGGCGGTTCGTCGTCGGCAAGTCGGCCGTCGGCTCGGTCCGGCTGTGGGAGTACACGCCGACCGGGCTGAACAACGGCAGCCGGTTCCTCTACCTCGGGCAGGTCGCGACGGGGACCACGGCCGGGGAGAACGGCGACATCTCGTTCGACGCGCAGGGCAACCTGCACATCGTCCAGACCGCCGCGGACTCCAGCAACGTCGGCATGTTCAGCGTCACGCGGGAGTCGCTCCTCGCGGCGTCCGGCGGCACGATCCCGGCCAGCGCGAGCGTCCGCCGACCGTTGAGCGGCACGGACACCGGGGCCGCCCTGACGTCGGTGAACGGCATGGCGTTCTCCCCGGCCGGCACCGTCTACCTCGGCAACGCGACCACGGGCTACCAGTTCGACCCGGCGACCTGGGTGCGCGTCCCGGGCAGTCCTCGCGCCACCATCGGCACGACGGCACCGAGCACCGCCACCGACCTCGCCGGGTGCGCGACGCCGTCGACGATCTCCCTCGAGAAGAACGTCGTCGGCAGGGTGAACGTCGCCGACCAGTTCCGCCTCGCCCTGTCGGGCGGGTCCCCGCTCGTCGAGTCGTCCGTCGCGACCACGACGGGGTCGACCACGGGCGTCCAGGGCGCACGCGTCGGGCCCATCCCCGTGCAGATCAACACGTCCGTGACCATCTCCGAGACGATGGCCGCCGGCTCCGTGTCGCCGTTGACCGCCTACACCTCCGTCTACGAGTGCTGGGCGGACGGGGTGCGCATCGCCACGGGGACGAGCAAGTCCGCCGCGATCACGATCCCGAACCGCCTGAGCGTCGGCGTCGCGTGCACGTTCACCAACTCGCCGGCCCCCTTCGCGACGGTGCGGGTGACGAAGGTGGTGGAGGACTGGAGCGGCGGCAGCCGCACCCCCGCCGCCGGCTGGACGATGACGACCACGGCGACCGCCACCGCCGGCAGCACCGTCAGCACCCTGCCCGCGCGGAACCCCTCGCAGCAGACGGGGGCGGACGGGTCCGCCACGTGGCAGGTGCTCTTCGGTGCCGCGTCGCACCGCGGACGCGTGACCGTGGCGGAGACGGCCCAGGCCGGGTTCCGCTACCAGAGCCTCGTGTGCACGGTGAACGGCGCTGCCGCAGCCACCACCGTCACGACGGCCGGCAACCAGGTGCGGGGCGTGGTCAACGTCGACGTCGCGCCGGGCAGCGCCGTGGAGTGCGTCTACACCAACCGGCCCGTCGCCACGCTCACGCTCGTCAAGGACGTCTCCTTCGGCAGTGCGCCGCCGTCGTCATGGCAGCTCACCGCCACGCGCGGCCTGCCCACGGCCCTCCCGGGGCCCACCGGCGCCGGCGGCAGCGGCACCGTCAGCGCGGTGACCGTCTCGGCGGAGACGCCCTACCGGCTGTCGGAGGCGGGCGGCCCCGCCACCTACGTGCAGGTCGGCGACTGGTCGTGCGTCGCCGCGTCCGGGACCGCCGTGCCCGTCACCACGACGGGCGACGTCAGCCTGCCGCGCGGGTCGGAGGTGACCTGCACGGTCACGAACGCGACGGCCACGCTGACCCTGCTGAAGAACGTGCTCAGCCCCTCGACGGGCTTCCAGCCGTCCACCTGGAACCTGACCGCGACGCCGGCCGCGCTCGCCGGGCTGAGCGCGACGACCGTGCCCGGTGCGGACGTCGCGACCCTCGGCAACCCGGCCAGCACCTTCGACGTCCGGCCCGGTCACACCTACGTGCTGAGCGAGGCGCTCGCGCAGAGCGGCACGCGGCTCGCCTACCAGCAGCTGCGCCTCGAGGTGCGGCAGCCGGGCGGGGGCTGGACCCCGGTGGCCTCGAGCACCATCACGGCCCCGGCGCCCGGGCAGAACGCGGTCTACCGCTTCGTCAACGCCCCCGTCCAGCCCCCTGCGCTCCCGCTCACCGGCGGGACCAGCAGCGACGCCTTCGTCCTCGGCGGGATCGCGTCGCTGCTGGTCGCGCTCGGGATCGCGGCGTGGCACCGCCGTCGTCTCCAGCGAGGGGGCGTGACGTGAACCGTTGAGCACCCCACCCGCGCCTCGCCCTTCCCGACCTTCCGTCACGACCCCGCAGCCTCATCTCTCATCCACGACAGGAGCCACGATGTCCACGACAACCCTCAGGCGGTTCACCGCCGCGATCGGCGCCTTCGTCCTGGCCGCCGGCGCGGCGATGGTCGCCGTCGCGCCGGCGCAGGCGGTCACCCTGCCCGGCAACATCGACCCCGCGCAGCCCCGCAGCCTCACGGTGCACAAGTTCGCGCTCGGCCCGGGCAACGGCCAGGTCGCCGGCACGGGTCAGCAGCTTCCCTCCACCGCCGGCCTCGGCACGCCGCTGCCCGGTGCCGTCTTCACCGCGACGCAGGTCGCCGGGGTCGACCTCACCACGCCCGAGGGCTGGGCGATCGCCAACAGCCTGAGCCCGCAGACGGCGTCGACGCGCCTGACCGGCACGCCGTTCACGTCGACCCCCTCGTCGGCCGACGGCACCGCGACCTTCCCCACCGGCATGCCGCTCGGCCTGTTCTACGTGCAGGAGACGGTCCTGCCGGCCGACGCGACCAACCCGACGGCGCCGTTCCTCGTCTCGCTGCCGCTGCCGACGGGACCCTCGGGCGCCCCGGCGAACCAGTGGATCTACGACGTGCACGTGTACCCGAAGAACGCCGTCACCGAGACGACGAAGACGCGCATCCCGGCCCCCGCGGGCTCGGAGGAGGCGCGCAACCCCGACCTCATCCGCTGGTCGATCGCCTCGAGCATCCCGACCCTGGCCACGGGTGACACGGTCAGCACGTTCACGCTGACGGACTCGGTGCCGGCCGCGCTGGTGTTCCCCACCACCCCGCCGGCGGGCGTCTCGCCGTCGACCGTGACGGTCACGAACGCCGGAGGCGTGGCGCAGAACTTCGTCTCGGGCGTGGACTACACCATCACCACCACGGCCGCGACGGCGACCACGGACGCGACGTCGACGCTCACCTTCACCCCCGCGGGCCTGACCCGCCTCACCGCCCTGCAGGGCGGCCTGGTGTCGTTCAACGTCCTGACCCGTGCGGTGTCGATCCCGGCGAACGGTGTCATCACCAACTCGGCGACGGCCAACATCAACGGCGCCACGGAGACGGTGACGGGCTCCACCCCGATCGGCCAGCTGACGGTGTTCGCGTTCGAGAGCACCAACGGTGGCCCGCGCACGCCGCTGGCCGGTGCGGTCTACCAGGTCTACCTGAACCAGAACGACGCGAACAACCGGCAGAACCCCATCTCGATCAACGGCGTCACCGAGTGGACGACCGGTGCCAACGGGTTCGTGGCCATCCCGATCATCACGCCCGGCAACTACTACGTGCGTGAGATCACCCCGCCCTCCGGCTTCAACCTGCCGCAGAGCAACCCGGTCCAGACCGTGGTCGTCGCGGGTCCGACGTCGACGACCGCGCCGGTCCAGAACTACGTCGAGTTCAACCACACCCAGGTGTCCGCGGCCAACTTCCTGCTTCCCTACACGGGTGGCGACGGCGGCGTGTGGTTCGCGACCGGCGGCGGTGCGCTCCTGGCGATCGCCCTCGGCGCGGCGTTCGTCCAGGCGCGCCGGCGGCGCGCGGTCTCCGCACCCGCGGCCGCGTAGCCTGACGTGATGACGACGGAGGCGGGGCGTCCCTCGGGACCCCCGCCTTCGTCGTCCCCGGAGGGCCCCGGGACGACGGCGCCCGCGCGACGGGGGAGCCGCCGAGCAGAGCAATGGCGGTTGCCGAAGGTCCCGCTCCTCATCGCCCTGATCGCGGTGGCGGGCGCCGGCCTCCTGCTCTTCCCGACCGTCGTGTCGTGGTTCAGCCAGTACGAGCAGTCGCAGCGCATCGACGACCTGACGGCGGACGTCGCCGACCTCGGCTCCGACCGGCTGCGGGAGGAGCTCGACCGCGCCCGCGCGTACAACGAGGACCTCGTCGGCGGAGGAGCGAACCTCGTCGCGAACGGGCGCCTGCCGGTGGCGGAGGAACCCGACCAGGCCGCGGAGTACGACACCCTCCTGCGCGCCGACAGGACGGGCCTGATGGCCCGCCTCAAGATCCCGGCGATCGCCGTGGACCTGCCCGTCTCCCACGGCACGAGCGGGCCCGTGCTCGAGCACGGCGTCGGGCACCTCGAGGGCACCGCGCTCCCGGTGGGCGGGGAGTCCACCCGTTCGGTCCTGACGGCCCACCGCGGCCTCGCCACCGCGGAGCTGTTCACGCACCTCGACCGGGTGGAGGTGGAGGACACCTTCACCGTCGAGGTGTTCGGGGAGGTCCTCACGTACCGCGTCATCGACACCCGCGTCGTCGAACCCACCGACGGCGAGAGCCTCTTCCCGGTCGAGGGGCGGGACCTGCTCACCCTCGTGACCTGCACACCGCTCGGCGTGAACAGCCACCGCATCCTGGTCACGGGCGAGCGCGTCATCCCCACGCCGCAGGCCGACCTCGACAGCGCCGGTCAGAGCCCGGAGATCCCGACCTTCCCCTGGTGGGTGCTCACCGCCACCGGTGTGCTGGGTACGGCCGGCGTGTACGTCTGGCTGTCCGGACGACCGCGCGCTCGTCCCGCCGTCGCCACGGGCGGTGCGGACCCGGCACGGGCGGTGCCCCGCCGCCTCCGCGGCGCGGACTGACGCCGCCGCTCACCTCCGCTCGCGGGCGTCGTGACCGTGCGCCATGATCCGGGTGCTTCCGGATCACCGGAGGCGTCAGACCCTCCGGCAGGTTCACCGGACCCCCTCCCCTGGAGTGCTCATGCTCGCGCTCGTCGCTGCCGCGATCTTCGCCCTCGCCCTGCTCCTCGACCTCGTCGAGGCGAACGTCGGGGACGCCCTGACCCCGCAGACGCTGATGTTCGCCGGTCTGTTCTCCCTCGCGCTCCACCTGGGTGGAGTCGGCGGCTCGTCGCCGGTGAACGGCGGCTGGCGAGGGCGCGGGAGGAGCTCCCGCCGGCGGTAGGGGCTCGTACCACCCGCTCCCCGCCATCACGCCGGGATGCACCAGGAGGTCACGACGCGGTCGGCGCGTCCGTGGCCTCCTGGTACGCCCGGGAGGAGCCGCACGGGCAGCTCATTCCTGCCTCCCGACCTGCGCGTGCTCGGGCCCGTCACGGCAGTCGGGCCGTCGAGGCCGTTCGGTCGGACGATCGTGCATCTCGACGATCTCGGTACGAGAGCTGTCGAGATGCACGACTGATTGACCGCCGGTGAGCGTCGTAGGTTGACCGGTGGTGGTCCTACGAGCGAGTCAGTCAAGGTGCGGCCCCAGGCCGTGGGCTACGTGGATGCCTGCACATGGGCGGGCTAGGTCAGGGTCACCACGGTCTGGCCGGAGGCGTCCGCGGCGCGTCGAGCCATCGCCTCGGGGACGTCCGCGAACGCGTGGACGGCGTTCACGGGCGGGTCGATCCGGCCGGTGGCCACCATGGCGGCGAGAGCCTCGAGGGTGTCGGTCCGCTCGGCGTCGTCGCGGAAGGAGGACAGGGTGCCGATGACGGCGTAGTCCCGGGACAGCAGGTCCTGCCCGTCCGGGCGGGCCGGCGTGCCGCTCGCGAACCCCACGACCAGGACGCGCGCGCCCGAGCGGGCGAGGACCGTGGTCGCGTGGGTGTACGCGTCACCGCCCACGGTGTCGTAGACGACGTCGACACCCCGCCCGCCGGTCAGCTCGGCGATGGCGGCGGCCGCGGTGGGATCGGCGAGGTCGACGACGAGGTCCGCGCCCTGCTCCTCGCAGAACCGCGCCTTCGCCTGCGTGCGGGCGGTCGCGATGACGGTCGCCCCGAGAGCCTTGCCGACCTGGATCGCCGCGGAGCCGGTGCGGCCGGCCCCACCGACGACCAGCAGCACCTCCCCTGCCCGCATGCCGGCGCGGTGGTGCAGCCCGATGTGCGCGACGTGGAACGACCCGACGAACCCCACGGCCTGCTCGATGCTGAGCCCGTCCATGACCGGCATCGCGCTCCAGCCAGGCACAAGCGCGAACTCGGCCAGGCCGCCGGTCAGGGCGCCGCCGACGACCTGCGTCCCGGGCGCGTAGGGGAAGCCGTCGGTGGCCTGCTCGACGATGCCGACGACCTCCTGCCCCGGGTGACGGGCGGTGCCGGGACCAGCGGGTACTCACCGCGGAGCATCATCAGGTCGGGCAGCGCGAGGCTCGCGGCGAGCACCCGGACCAACGCCTCCCCCGCGCCCGGCGTAGGTACGGGCACGTCCTCCAGGCGGAGCACCCGCTCGACCTCGCCGAACTCCGCCGCCTGCCACCGCTTCATCGCACGACCGCCTTCGTCTCGTTCCCCATGGTGCACGTCCCCGCGGCTCAGAAGAGCAGCCGGGTGAGCGCGAGCTGGAAGTCCGGGCCGGGCAGGGTGCCGTCGGGCTCGGCCCGCTCGAGGAGGACCTCCATCATCAGGTCGCGCCGGCGGGCCGCGCGGGCCGCGTCGGCCGCCGCGAGGGCCACGGGCAGCTGCTCGGCGGTCAGGTCCGTCGTGTACGCCGGGGTGCCCGGCTGCTGGCGCCAGGACTCCGCGATCACACCGGCGTCGATCGCGTCGAACCCGGTCTGCTCCACGAGCTCCATCCCGATCCTGCGCTGGGCGTCGTCGTCGCCTGCCACGGGCAGCGCGATGCGCCCGGGGGTGCCCGCCGGCGTGGCCTTGTCGGCGAACGACGCCGTCGTGATGGTGTTCCACACCTTGACGAGCGGGCGCCGGTACTGCGCCTGCACCCACTCGCTCTCGTTCTGCCCGGTGCCCAAGCCCTCGATGACCCCGTCACGGCGTGGGAAGTAGTTCGAGGTGTCCAGGACGACCGCCCCGGCCGGCGCTTCGGCGACGAGGTCGGCCACGGACGGGATCTGCCCCAGGTTGACCGAGACGATCACCACGTCCGCGCCCGCGGCCGCGTCGGCCGCCCACACAGCCCGGGCACCCGTGCTCAGAGCTGCTGCCGGGACGGTCTCGGGCGCGCGGGAGTTCGCGATCAAGACGTCGTGGCCCACGCGGGCCAGCCGCCGGGCAAGGATCGTCCCGATGTTGCCCGCTCCGATGATGCCGATCCGCATGAGAGCCCTTCGTGGTGCATCACGTGTGACGTCGGGAGACAACAGGAGATAGTCTCCTCTTGCCCTCTACGCTATGGAGACAGTCTCCGCTTGTCAAAGGAGGTCCGTGTGATGACGAGCACCACCGGCGCCGCCCGCCCCCCGCGCGCGGACGCGCGGCGCAACCGCGACCGGATCCTGCACGTCGCCGAGCAGCACTTCAGCGAGCACGGGGTCACCGGATCCCTCGACCAGCTCGCCAAGAGCGCAGGCATCGGGCCCGGGACGCTCTACCGCCACTTCCCCAACCGGGCAGCGCTCCTGGCCGCACTTCTCGCCGAGCGCGAGGAGCACCTCACCCGCGAGCTCGACGACATCGCCGCGAGCTCCAGCGACGCGGCCACATCGCTGCAGCGGTGGCTCACCGCCCTGGTCGAGTGGGCCAGCGCCTTCGATGGCCTGCCCGACCCGCTGCGCGACGCCGTGTCCGAGGAAGCCTCACCCCTCGCCCTGACCTGCCAGGGCTACATCACCACCACCGACACGTTCCTGGCCGCCGCCCAGCGCGAGGGCAGCGCACGCCCTGACACCCGGGGACGCGACCTCTTCCTGGCCACGCTCGCGATCGCGTGGGTCGGCAGCGCCGCTATGGCCGACGAGTCCTCCCGCCCAGGGATCGGTGACCTGATCCGCACAGGGTGGGCGACTCGGTGACTGCGGCGGCAACACTGACACGTCTTCATGAACCAGGGGGAGATCGGTGGTCAGACTATTCGGGGGCAGCGAGGTACACGATCTTGCATCTCGACCAACTCCTCGAAGAACGCGATCTCCTGACGAGCGACTGACCCTTCCCGCCGTCAACCCTCGAAAATTGGGTACATAAAGTATCGGTTGTCGAGATGCAGGGCAAATTGATCAACCCTGAGCGTCCTACTTTGGTCGATCGCCCGGGATCCCCGCGAAGCACTCAAAGCACGGCCGGCTGAGGCCGCCGCCACGCGGCGCCATGCCTGCGAAGATTTCGGTGTGGACCGCGCGACGCTGAACCGTCCCCGCGCGTTCGGAGAGCGACCTCAGGCTGTCTCGCCCCGGCTTCAGTGGAGGCCCGCAAGTGACGCGTCGACGGGTGTCGGTGCGTCGTTCTGACGGTAGTAGT
>NZ_JBFTEP010000020.1:0-38571 GCF_047229365.1 Cellulomonas pasadenensis
GGGCGCCGGCCCGCTGCGCCAGCGCAGCACCCGCCGCGCCGCCGGGCCGGTGCGGCTCGTCGGCGACGCGTCCGGGTACGTCGACGCGCTGACCGGCGAGGGGCTGCGGGTCGGCTTCGCGCAGGCGCGGGCGGCCGTCGCGACGCTCGACGACCCGGCGGCGTACGAGCGCGCGTGGCGGGCCGCGACGCGCGACTACCGGGTGCTGACGTCCGCGCTCGTCGCCTGGGCGACCTCGCCGCTGCGCCCGGCGCTGCTGCCGGTGGCCCGCCGCTCACCCGCGCTGTTCGGCACGGTCGTGGAGCGCCTCGCGCGCTGACGGGGCCGGACCGGCGACGCGCCCGGGCACGTCCGGCCCCGCGCACCCGGCCGCCGTACGGTGGACGTCGTCGGACGTGAGGACGCGACGTCGGAGGTGGCGAGGTGGGCACGACCGCACGCAGGACCGCACGGCCGTCGGCTCCCAGGAGCGTCACGACCGCGGGCCTCGGGCTCGCGCTGCTGGCCACGGCGGCCTGCGGCGGCGGCGCCGGGACGCCCGCTCCGACGGCAGGCACCGCCGGCCGGACCGCGACCCCGACGGCGGCGGCCGCCCCCACGACGACGAGCACGGCACCGTCGGCACCCGCCACGGCCGCGCCCGAGCCGACCGCGGCGCTCGGCGCGTTCACGGCGCCGGGCACCGAGGTCACCGCGGAGCCGGCGGGCGGCCGGCTGACGGTCGTCGCCGTGCGCACGGGCGAGCACGAGGGCTACGACCGTGTCGTCTACGAGCTGGCCGGGGAGGGGCTGCCCGGGTGGCGCGTCGGCTGGGTCGACCGGGCCGTCGAGGACCCGTCCGGCGCGGTCGTGCCGGTCGACGGCGACGCCGTGCTGCAGGTGTGGCTCACCGGCACGGCGTACCCGCACGACAGCGGGCACGACGAGCTCGCGCAGGACCTGCGGCCGGACCGCGGGGACGTCGAGCACGTGACCCGACCGCTCACGTTCGAGGGGATGACGCAGTCGTTCGTCGGTGTCGACGACGGCCCGCGGCCCGTCCGCGTCCTGCTGCTCGAGGACCCCGTGCGCGTGGTCGTCGACGTGCAGGACGACGACTGACCGGACCGACCACCGACGCGGCTGTCCGGTTCGCCCGACCGGGTGGAACGTGGGAGCGCTCTCGTGGAATCGCTCCCATCTGCGCTACGGTCGTCCCATGACCCGCCGCCCCGCCCTCGCCCGCCCTGCCTGCGACACCGTGGCCGGAGCCGCCCGCGGCAGCCGGCGCGCCCTCGCCGCGGGCGCCGCCGCGACCGCGGTCCTCGCCCTGGCCGCGTGCAGCAGCTCCAGCGCCGCGGCCCCGTACGAGTCCCCCACGCCGCCGGCGTCGCTGTCCGGCTCGTCGCAGCCCGGTGCGGGCGACCCGTCCGCGAGCGCCACCGCGGCGCCCGCCCCCGCACCCGCCCCCGGCGAGGAGCCCGTCGGCGTGCCGCAGTTCCAGGACGCGCTGGAGATCTCGCAGACGACGTCCACCGAGTGGGTGAGCGTCGACGACGTCGTCGTCACGCCGCACGACGGCTTCACCCGCGTCGAGTACGTGCTCAACGGCCCCGGCGCCGCCTCCTACGAGGTGTGGTGGGCCGACCAGGCGCTGGACGAGGAGCGGGGCCGCGTCCTGCCGACCGAGGGCGGCGCCGTGCTCCGCGTCGCCATCGGATCCGTGCCGGTCTCCGGCATCGACGTCACGCGCGACGAGCGGGTCGACTCCGGCTCGGTGATCTCCGTCCTCGCCCCCGTCGCGCTCGACGACGTCGCGGTCGGGTACGTCGACGCCGCGGCCCGCGTGCCGGTCCGCGCGTTCTTCTGGCCGGAGGGCCACCGCCTGGTCGTGGACCTGCTCGACGAGGGGTGACCCCGCGCTGACGCGCTGTCAGGACGCCGGCAGCGTCCGGCGCAGCACCAGCGCCTCCCACGGCCGCAGCGTGACGACGCCCACGGCGAGCGCCGCCGGGTCGGGGTAGTTGCCGAGCACGCGCTCGGCCTCCTCGTCCCACGCGTCGTCCAGCTCGACGGTGCGCTCCTCCCCCGTGAAGTTCCCGAGCACGAGGAGCTGCACGTCGTCGAGCGTGCGCGTGAACGCGTACACGTGCGGGTCGTGCGGCAGCAGCATCCGGAAGTCGCCGAGCGCGACGGCCGGCTCGTCGTGCCGCAGCGCGATCAGCCGGCGGTAGTGGTGGAACACCGACGCGGGGTCGGCGCGCTCGGCCTCGGCGTTCACCGTGCGGTGGTTCGGGTGCACGGCGATCCACGGCTCGCCCGTCGTGAAGCCCGCGTGCGGGGACGCGTCCCACTGCACGGGCGTGCGCGCGTTGTCGCGGCCCATCGCGGCGAGGCCGGCGAGCACCTGGTCCTCGCTCGCGTGGCCGCGGGTGCGGGCGTCCTCGGCGTACCGCAGCGACTCGATGTCGCGGTACTGATCGAGCGACGTGAAGTGGGCGTTCGTCATGCCCAGCTCCTCGCCCTGGTAGACGTACGGCGTGCCGCGGTGCAGGTGCAGCACCGTCGCCAGCATCGTCGCGGACTCCCGCCGGTACTCGCCGTCGTCGCCGAAGCGCGACACCACGCGCGGCTGGTCGTGGTTGTCCCAGTACAGCGAGTTCCAGCCGACGTCCTGCAGGCCCGCCTGCCAGCGGCCCATCGTCGCCTTGAGGTCGCGCAGGTCGAGCGGCACCGGGTCGAACTTGCCCCCGGGCCCGTGGTCGAGGCCGACGTGCTCGAACGTGAAGACCATGTCGAGCTCCGCGCGGCGGGGGTCCGTGAACAGGACCGCGTCGTCGACCGTCGCGCCCGGCGTCTCGCCGACGAGCAGCAGCGACTCCCGCCGGCCCGCGAACACCTCGCGGTGCATCTCCTGGAGGAACTCGTGCAGGCGCGGGCCGTTGTTGGTGCCGGGCCCGGCGTCCCCGAGCACGCCGTGCGTGACGGGCCCGTCGTGCAGCGCGCCGTCGGGGCCGACGACCTTCGAGATGAGGTTGATGACGTCCATGCGGAAGCCGTCCACCCCGCGGTCGAGCCACCAGCGCATCATGTCGTAGACGGCGTGCCGGACCTGCGGGTTCTCCCAGTTCAGGTCGGGCTGCTTGCGGCTGAACAGGTGCAGGTAGTACTCGCCGGTCGCCTCGTCGAGCTCCCACGCGGGCCCCGAGAAGAACGACTCCCAGTTCGTCGGCTCGGCGCCCGGGTCGCCGGCGGCCATGCCGGGGCGCGGCGGCCGCCACCAGTACCAGTCGCGCTTCGGGCTGTCGACGGACGAGCGGGACTCGACGAACCACGGGTGCTCGTCGCTCGTGTGGTTGACGACGAGGTCCATGACGACCTTGATCCCCCGCGCGTGCAGCGCCGCGACCACCTCGTCGAGGTCCTCGAGCGTGCCGAACAGCGGGTCGACGTCGCGGTAGTCGCTGATGTCGTAGCCGTTGTCGTCCTGCGGGCTGCGGTACAGCGGCGAGAACCAGACGACGTCGACGCCCAGCTCGGCGAGGTGGTCGACGCGCCGCAGCACGCCGCGCAGGTCGCCGACGCCGTCGCCGTCGGAGTCCTGGAACGAGCGGGGGTAGATCTGGTAGACGACCGCGGTGGTCCACCACGGTGCGTCCTCGCGCGTGAAGGTCACGACGGGCTCCTCGGGGGCGGGGTACCGGTCCCCCGACCCTCGCACCGCGCGCGCGTCCGCGCACCCGCGCCCGTCAGGTCGGGACGACCGGCCCGTCCCCCGCGCCGTCCGGGAGCGGGTCCATGTCGAACGCCGGCAGCCCGTCGATGCTCGTACGGTTCTTGCGGCGCCGGTACTCCGCCTGCCCGTCGGGGCCCTTGCGGTCCATGAGCTGCGGCAGCAGGTCGCGCTCGCCCGCGTAGGTCATGAGCGGCACGCCGTAGCCGCACGAGTCCGAGACGCGCTCGACGTCGACGACGATCACGGCACGCACGCCCCGGGTCTCGGGGAACAGGGCCGCGAGCGCGTCGAACCCCTCGTCGTAGATGGTCACGAACCGGCCGTGCCCGTGCAGGCGGACGATGTTCGGCGGTCCCTCGAACGCGCAGAACATGAGCGTGACGCGCCCGTTCTGGCGCAGGTGCGCGATGGTCTCCGAGCCGCTCGCCGTCAGGTCCGCCCACGCGACCGTGCGCTCGTCGAGCACGACGAACGTGCCGCCGACGCCGCGGGGCGAGACGTTGACGTGCCCACCGGGCCCGTCCGGTGCCGTCGCGACGAAGAAGACGTGCTGCGCCTCGCAGAAGGCGCGCAGCCGCGGCGTGATGCTCTCGTGGACCTTGCCCATGCGCCCTCCTCGCGTGAGACGGACGCTACCGCGCCCGCCCGTGCCGCCGGCGCGCTGTCCGCGCCGGGCTCGGGCGAGGCCGGCACTCACCCCAGGACCGCGCCCTTCGACGCCGACTGCACGAGCTTCTGGTACTTGCCGAGCACCCCGCGCGTGTAGCGCGGCGGGAGCGGCCGCCAGCCCTCGCGCCGGGCCGCGAGCTCCGACTCCTCGACGAGCAGGTCGAGCGTCGCGTGCGCGACGTCGAGGCGGATGCGGTCGCCGTCGCGCACGAACGCGATGGGCCCGGCGTCGACCGCCTCCGGAGCGATGTGCCCCACGCACAGGCCCGTCGTCCCGCCGGAGAACCGGCCGTCGGTGATGAGCAGGACGTCCTTGCCCAGCCCGGCGCCCTTGATCGCGCCCGTGATGGCGAGCATCTCGCGCATGCCGGGACCGCCCTTGGGGCCCTCGTACCGGATGACGACGACGTCGCCCGCCTGGATCGTGCCGTCCTCGAGCGCGTCGAGCGCCGCGCGCTCACGCTCGAACACGCGGGCCGTGCCCTCGAAGACGTCGGAGTCGAAACCGGCCGACTTCACCACGGCACCCTCGGGTGCGAGCGACCCGCCGAGGATCGTGATGCCGCCCGTGCGGTGGATCGGGTCGTCGAGCGCGCGCAGGATCTTGCCGTCGGGGTCGGGCGGCGCGATGTCGGCGAGGTTCTCCGCGACCGTGCGGCCGGTGACGGTGAGGCAGTCGCCGTGCAGCAGACCCGCGTCGAGCAGGGCCTTCATGACGACCGGGACGCCGCCGATCCGGTCGACGTCGTTCATGACGTACCGCCCGAACGGCTTGAGGTCGCCGAGGTGCGGCACGCGCTCGGCCACGCGGGAGAAGTCCTCGAGCGTGAGGTCCACCTCGGCCTCGTGCGCGATCGCCAGCAGGTGCAGCACCGCGTTGGTCGACCCGCCGAACGCCATGACGACGGCGATCGCGTTCTCGAACGCCTCCTTCGTCATGATCTGCCGGGCGGTGATGCCGCGGCGCAGCAGCTCCACGACGGCCTCCCCCGACCGGCGCGCGAACTGGTCGCGGCGGCGGTCCGCGCTCGGCGGGGCGGCGGAGCCCGGCAGCGACATGCCCATCGCCTCGGCCACCGACGCCATCGTGTTCGCGGTGTACATGCCGCCGCACGCGCCCTCGCCCGGGCAGATCGCCCGCTCGATGCGGTCGACGTCCTCGCGGCTCATGAGCCCGCGCGCGCACGCGCCGACGGCCTCGAACGCGTCGATGATCGTCACGTCCTTCTCGGTGCCGTCCGAGAGCTTCACCCAGCCCGGCATGATCGAGCCGGCGTAGAGGAAGACGCTCGACAGGTCGAGGCGCGCGGCCGCCATGAGCATGCCCGGCAGCGACTTGTCGCACCCGGCGAGCAGGACCGAGCCGTCGAGCCGCTCCGCCATCATCACGGTCTCCACCGAGTCGGCGATGACGTCGCGGCTCACGAGCGAGTAGTGCATGCCCTCGTGGCCCATCGAGATGCCGTCCGACACCGAGATGGTGCCGAACTCGAGCGGGTAGCCGCCGCCCGCGTGCACGCCGTCCTTCACGGCCTTCGCCAGCCGGTCGAGCGAGAGGTTGCACGGGGTGATCTCGTTCCAGGAGCTCGCGACGCCCACCTGCGGCTTCGCGAAGTCCTCGTCCCCCATGCCGACGGCGCGGAGCATGCCGCGCGCGGCCGTCGCCTCCAGCCCGTCGGTGACCTGCCGGGAGCGGGGCTTGATGTCGACGCCGGGGGTGGTCTGCTGCACGTCCGTCATGTGCCGAGACTAGGCAGGCGTGGCCTCCCCGGCACCCGGTTCGTGCGCGGCGCGCTCACCGACGTCCGCCCACCGCTGCAGGCGTGGCACCAGCGTCGCCGGCCGCGCGTCCAGCACCGGCAGCCGGACCTCGCGGCCGCCCACGTCGAGCAGCACGACCTCGGACCAGGACGGGCGCCCCGGGACGTCGCCCCGCACGCCGCGGACGTCCTGCCGGGCGATCGTCAGCGGGTGCCGGCGCCGCTCGAGGAGGAGGTGGTCCGGGGTGAGCACGAGGGTGGCGCGACGGGACGCGACGAGCGCGGCCGTGGCCGCCGCGAGCGCGACCGCGACGCTCACCACCATCACGACCGCGGCGTCGCGCTCGCCACCGAACAGGCGGACCGTCCAGTAGACGAGGTTCACGAGCTGCACGGCGGCGAGCACGCCCAGCCACCGCGGGGGTGGCGGCGTCCTGGCGACGACCTCGCGCATCGCGCCCTCCGTCCGGGCGGCGTCCGCACCGCCCGGGGGCCAGTGTGGCGCGCCGGCCCCCGGTCCGCCGCCGGTCGGTCGACGCCGGCGGACCGCCGCCGGGGATTCCCCCGGACGGCGGCACCCGGACCGGCGCCGCGTCCCTACCCTGGGGGCCGTGCTGAGCGTCGAGGGCGGTGTGACGGCCGACTACTCCCAGGTGGAGCTGCACGTCGGCGAGGGCGGTGCGGTCGGCGTCGAGGACGCGGTGGGCCTCGTCCTCGTGCTGGACCGGCAGTCCCTGGGCACCGACGTGGCCGCGTACGCCATCCTCACCGTCGCGCGTCAGCACGGTGACGTACCCGTCCGCGTGGAGGTCCACGACGGCCCGCCGCCCGCGGACCCCCGGTGGGACGCGGTGACGGAGCTCTCGGTCCGCAGCGGGGACGCCGTGACCGTCACCGGCTGGGCGGGCGACGGCTCCCTCACCGTGCCGGTACCCGCCGGCGCCGACCTCCGCGTGCGGTACGCGGTGGTCGACGGGCAGGCGGGCAGCGACCAGTTCGCCGACGGGCGGTGGGACGAGCCACCGGCGGAGACGTACGTGCTCCAGCTGTGGCCGGCGCCGCCCGCGCCCGCCCGGCTGGTCTCCGCGTCCACCCCGTGGGCCCAGTACTGGGCGTTCGGGCCCGACGCCGCCGCGGCCGTGCAGCGGCTGGCCGACGTCCCGGACCCCGAGCGGCTCGTCGCGCTCGTCGACGAGGCACTCGCGGCGCACCCCGACACGGCGGCACGCGTCCGCGCCGGGGACGAGTCCTACCGCGTGGGCGTGATCCGGTACGCGCAGGAGCTCTTCCGCGTGACGCACGCGAGCGGCGTCTACGCCGACCTGCAGCGTGACCACCAGGCGCTCGCCCGGCTCATCGACGCCCGGGCGGCGCTCGCCGCGTGAGCCGCCCGGCGCGGACTGCTCGTCAGGCGCGGCGGATGCGGCTCACGTCGCGGACGGCGCCGCGGTCGGCGGACGTCGCCATCGCGGCGTAGGCCTGCAGCGCCGGCGACACGTAGCGGTCGCGGTCGACCGGCTGCCACGGGTTCTCCCGCGCCTCCATCTTGGCGCGGCGCTCCGCGAGCACCGCGTCGGGGACGTTGACGCGGATGAGGCGCGTCTCGACGTCGATCTCGATCTCGTCGCCGTCCTCGATGAGGCCGATCGTGCCGCCGGCAGCAGCCTCGGGGCTGACGTGGCCGACGGAGATGCCGCTCGAGCCGCCGGAGAACCGGCCGTCGGTGATGAGCGCGCACACCTTGCCCAGGCCGCGGCCCTTGATGAACGACGTCGGGTAGAGCATCTCCTGCATGCCCGGGCCGCCCGAGGGGCCCTCGTACCGCACGACGACCACGTGCCCCGGCTTCACCTCCTTGCGGAGGATCTTGTCGACGGCCTCGTCCTGCGACTCGCAGACGAGCGCGGTGCCCACGAAGTGGAAGACGTCGGGGTCGATGCCGGCCGTCTTGATGATCGCGCCGTCCTCGGCCAGGTTGCCGCGGAGCACCGCGAGGCCGCCCTCGACGGTGTAGGCGTGCGCGACGTCGCGGATGCAGCCGCTCGCCGCGTCGGTGTCCAGGGACTCCCAGACGTTCGACGTCGAGAACGCCTGCGTGGTGCGCACGCCGCCGGGGGCGGCGTGGAACAGCTGCTGCGCACGCTCCGTCGCCTTGCCGCCGCGGACGTCCCAGTCGTCCAGCCACGCGCGCAGCGTCGGCGTGTGCACCGACGTGACGTCGTGGTCCAGCAGGCCGCCGCGGTCGAGCTCGCCCAGCAGCGCGGGGATGCCGCCGGCGCGGTGCACGTCCTCCATGTGGAAGTCCGGGTGGTTCGGCGCGACCTTCGACAGGCACGGCACGCGCCGGCTGATCGCGTCGATGTCGGCGAGCGTGAAGTCGACCTCGGCCTCCTGCGCCGCGGCGAGCACGTGCAGGACCGTGTTGGTCGAGCCGCCCATCGCCACGTCGAGGGCCATCGCGTTCGCGAACGCGGCCCGCGTCGCGATGCCGCGCGGGGCCGCGGTGTCGTCCTCGTCCTCGTAGTAGCGGCGGGCGAGGTCCACGACCGTGCGCCCGGCCTCGAGGAAGAGCTCGCGGCGCGCGCTGTGCGTGGCGAGCGTCGAGCCGTTGCCGGGCAGCGACAGGCCGAGCGCCTCGGTGAGGCAGTTCATCGAGTTGGCGGTGAACATGCCGGAGCACGAGCCGCACGTGGGGCAGGCGTTCTCCTCGACCTGGGCGAGCGCGGCGTCGTCCACCGCGTCGTCGGCCGAGTAGTTGATCGCGTTGATGAGGTTGAGCGGCGTCCGGGCGACGCCGTTCGCGACCACCGCCTTGCCGGCCTCCATCGGCCCGCCCGACACGAAGACGACCGGGATGTTCAGCCGCAGCGCCGCGTTGAGCATGCCGGGCGTGATCTTGTCGCAGTTGGAGATGCACACGAGGGCGTCCGCGCAGTGCGCGTTGACCATGTACTCGACCGAGTCCGCGATGAGGTCGCGGCTGGGCAGCGAGTAGAGCATCCCGCCGTGGCCCATCGCGATGCCGTCGTCCACGGCGATGGTGTTGAACTCCTTGGCGACGCCGCCGGCCTCGCGCACGGCCGACGCGACGAGGTCGCCCATGTCCTTGAGGTGCACGTGCCCCGGGACGAACTGCGTGTACGAGTTGGCGATCGCGACGATCGGCTTGCCGAAGTCCTCGCTGGTCATGCCCGTCGCACGCCACAGCGCGCGCGCACCGGCCATGTTGCGGCCGTGGGTCGAGGTACGAGAGCGCAGCGGACGGCTCATCGCGGGACTTCTCCTTCACGCGGACGGGGCCCCGGCTGACGCCAGGGGCCCCGACACACTACGTCTCCGTGGTCGCAGGTCGGACGCCCGTCCGGCCCGTGGTCCGCCCACCCGCCCGGACGGGCGGGCGGGTGGGCGGACGTCGCGCGCGGCCGGGTGGACGTACGTCCGCGCGCGGCCGGCGGCCGTCAGACGACGGCGGCCGACGTCCAGCGCGGGTCGGCCGTCGTGACGACGTGCACGTCGCCCGTGAGCGTCGTGCGCGCCGTCGTCTCCTTGTCGGAGCACGACGGGCCGACCCACAGCTCGAGCTCGCCCGGCTCCACGACGCGCCGGCCCGAGCGGTCCGTGAACGCCACGCGCGCCGTCGGCACGACGAGCTCGACCTCGGCGGACTCCCCCGCGGCGAGCTCGACGCGCCGGTACCCGACGAGCTGCGCGACCGGGCGCGTCACGCTCGCGAGGACGTCGTGCGCGTACAGCTGGACGACGTCGGCACCGCCGCGCTCGCCCGTGTTCGTCACGCGCACGCGCGCGGTGACGGCACCGTCCGTGCGGGCCTCGGCGTCCACGACCAGGTCGCTGTGCGCGAACGTCGTGTACGACAGGCCGAAACCGAACGGACGCACGGGCACCGTGCTGAGGTTCGTGACGTCGCCGTCGCCGCCGAGCGCCGGGTGCAGGTAGCTGAACGGCTGCGCGCCCGACGACCGCGGCAGGCTGACGGGCAGCCGGCCCGAGGGGTTGACGCGACCCGACAGCACGCCGGCGATCGCGCGCCCGCCCTCCTCCCCGGGGAAGAACGCCTGCACGACGGCCGCGCAGCGCTCGAGCGCCCAGTCCAGGACGTAGGGACGCCCCGTGAGGAGCACCAGGACGACCGGCGTCCCCGTGGCGAGCACGGCCTCGACGAGCGCGCGCTGCACGCCCGGCAGGTCGAGGTCGTCGCGGTCGCAGCCCTCGCCGACGGTGCCGCGGCCGAACAGGCCCGCGTGGTCGCCCATGACGAGCACGGCGACGTCGGCCGACGACGCGGTGGCGACCGCCTCGTCGAAGCCGGACGTGTCGTCGTCGTCCACGGCGCAGCCGCGCGCCGCCACGACCTCGGCACCCGTGAGCTCCTCGACGAGCGCCTCGCGCACCGTCGGGATCTCGAGCGCCACCTCGGCGTCGGGGTGCTGCGCGAGCACGTGGTTGAGGAACGAGTAGCAGCCGAACAGCGCGTGCGGGCGGTCGGCGTTGGGGCCGATCACGGCGACGCGGCGCGGCTGCGCGAGCGGCAGCGTGCCGTCGTTGCCGAGCAGCACGAGCGACTCCTCCGCGAGGCGCGCGGCGACGCGGCGGTGCTCCGGGCTGTCGAGGTCGACGCCGCTGGGCGGCTCGTCCTCGAACGTCGCCGTGAGCAGGCCGACCTCGTCCTTCTGCCGCAGCACGCGCAGCACGGCGCGGTCCACGAGCGCCTCGTCGACCGCGCCCGAGCGGACGGCCGCGGCCAGCGGGTCGAGGTACGCGTCGCCCGTGGGCAGCTCGATGTCGACGCCGGCGTTGAGCGCCAGGCCCGCCGCCTCGCCGAGGTCGCCCGCCACGTGGTGCAGCAGGTGCAGGAACGCCACGCCGAAGTAGTCGGCGACGACGGTGCCGTCGAACCCCCACTCCCCGCGCAGCTTGTCCGTCAGCAGGCGCGGGTCGGACGCGACGGGTACGCCGTCGATCTCCGCGTACGAGTGCATGACCGACCGCACGCCCCCGTCGAGCACCGCCATCTCGAACGGCGGGAGCAGCACATCGGCCACCTCGCGCGGGCCGGCGTGCACGGGCGCGAAGTTCCGCCCCGACTGCGACGCCGAGTAGCCGACGAAGTGCTTGAGCGTGGCGAGCACACCCGTCGACTGCAGGCCGCGCACGTACGAGGTGCCGAGCGTGCCGACCAGGTACGGGTCCTCGCCGATGCACTCGTCGACGCGGCCCCAGCGCGGGTCGCGGACGACGTCGAGCACCGGGGACAGGCCCTGGTGGATGCCGAGGTCACGCATCGAGCCACCGATGAGGGCGGCCATCTCCTCGACCAGCTCCGGGTCGAACGACGCGCCCCACGCGAGCGGCGTCGGGAAGGTCGCGGCCTTCCACGCGGACAGGCCGGTCAGGCACTCCTCGTGCACGATCGCCGGGATGCCGAGGCGCGTGCCGGTGACGAGCCGGCGCTGCTGCGCCCACAGGCGGCGCGCCTGCGCGTCGGCCTCGACCGGTCGCGTGCCGTACACGCGGGTGAGGTGACCGAGGCCGTGCTTCGTCACGTCGTCGTAGCCACGAGCGGCCTCGAACTCGCCCTGCAGCGGGGCGACGGCCTCGCCGTCCTCCTTCTCCCAGAAGCCGACGATCTGGGCCAGCTTCTCCTCGAGGGTCATCCGGGCGAGCAGCCCCTCGGGCGTGCGGTCCTCTGTGGCCCGGCTCGTGGCCGGCACCGCGGACACCTGCAGATCCGTCACGGATCCCACTCCTTCGATGGTGCGACGGGACGGGCGGGCGCACGCGTGTCTCGCGTGCGCCCGCCTGCCCATGGGTCGTGCGGCGCCGCAGCAGCGGCGCGTCGCGCGGCGGCGCGTGGGGCGGGCGTCAGCCCTTGACGGCGCCCTGGAGGCCGCTGACGATCCGCTTCTGCATCGTCAGGAAGAAGACGAGCGCGGGGATGACGGCCAGCGACGTGAACGCCAGCACGCCGGCGGTGTCCGACGCGTACTGCGTCGAGAAGTCCGCGACGCCGAGCGGCAGCGTCTTCATCGCCGAGTCGTTGAGGATCAGCAGCGGCAGGAGGTACGCGTTCCACGAACCGACGAACGCGAGCACGCCGACCGTCACCATGCCCGGCCCCGACAGCGGGACGAGGATCCGCCAGAAGAACCCGATGCGGGACGCACCGTCGATGGACGCCGCCTCCTCGAGCTCCTTGGGCAGCGCCTGGAGGAACGGACGCAGGATGACGACCGTCACCGGCAGCGCGAACGCCGCCTGCGGCAGCGCGACGCCCCAGAAGGTGTTGACCAGGCCGAGGTCCCGGATCTGCAGGAACAGCGGGATGATCGCGACCGTGGCCGGGAACAGCAGGCCGAGCACGAAGACCATGTAGAGGCCGTCGCGTCCCTTGAACCGGTACCGCGCGAGCGGGTAGGCGGCCATGACGCCCAGCACGACGACGACCGCGGTCGTGATGAGCGCGATGATCGTCGAGTTGAGCGCGTACCGCCAGAAGTTGCTCCCGGTCAGCACGGTGACGTAGTTCTGCCAGACCCACGGGCTCGGCAGGCCGACGGGGTTCTCGGCGAGCTGCCCGTTGGAGCGGAAGCCGCTGATCACCGCGTAGACGACGGGCGCCAGCACTGCGACCGCGACCACCACGGCGGCGACGTAGACGAGGGGACCGACGCGACGTCGGTCGGCGCGCACGCGAGCCACGCGCGGACGCGAGCCCCGGGGCGGGGCGGCGACGGCGGTCATCAGGACACCTTCCTGCGGCGGCGGACCACGGACGCGCCGTCCGAGTCGTTCCGCTGGACGAACGTCTGGTACAGGATCGCGAGGATGAAGGAGATGGCGAACAGCAGCACCGCGACGGCCGACGCGTAGCCGTACTGGCTGCGCTCGGTGCCCTGGTTGATGAGGTAGGTCGCCATCGTGACGGTCGCGTTCGCGGGGCCGCCCTTCGTGAGGATCCACACCATGTCGAACAGCTGCAGCGAGCCGATCATCGACAGGAAGATCCAGGTGCGGATGGTGGGGCCGAGCAGCGGGATCGTGATCTTGCGCTGCACCTGCCACCACGAGGCGCCGTCGATCGACGCCGCCTCGTGGAGCTCCTCGGGCACGCCCTGCAGGCCGGCGAGGAGCAGGACGATCGCGAGGCCGACGTACTTCCACGTCAGCACGCCGATGACCGTCCAGAGCGCGAACCCGGGGTCACCCAGCCAGACCTGCTTGACGAACCCGAGCCCGATCGCGTCGAGCACCGCGTCGAGCGGGCCGTTGGGCTGCAGCAGCAGCGCCCAGATGACACCCGCCACGACCTCGGCGAGCACGTAGGGCACGAACACGATGACGCGCATCGCGGTGCGCCCCGGGAAGCTGCGGTTGAGCAGCAGGGCGATCGCGAGACCGATCGGGAGCTGGATCACGATGGACAGCACCACGATCAGCAGGTTGTTGGTGACCGCCCGCTGGAAGATCGTGTCCGCGAGGGCGTTCGCGTAGTTCTGGAACCCGACGAAGTCGTCCATCGGTCCGAGGCCGTTCCACTTGAACATGGAGTACCGGCCGGCCTGCACGATCGGCACGACGACGAACACCGCGAACAGCACGAGAGCCGGGGTGACGAAGAAGGCGATCTCGAGCCGCTGGCGCCACTGGCGCGAGCGGAACCGGGCGTCCGGGTCGCGCGGACCGGCCGCCGCCGGCCAGGCCGATGCCTGGCCGGCGGCGCCGGTGCGTGCTCCCGCGGCTGCGCCCCTGGGTCCCCTCCCCTGCGTACGGGGGGTCAGGTCGCTGGCCACGTCGCTCACTCGTTCGCGGCTGCGGACGTCATCGCGTCGACGACGTCCTGCGCGGAGCCCTGCTCCGCGAAGACGGTCGCGATCGCGTCGTTCATGGCGCCACCGATGTTCTCGCCGAGCTCCGTGTCCAGGTAGAGCTGGATGTACGGGGCCTCGTTGCGGACGGCCAGCAGGCCGGCGAGCGCCGGGTCCTGGACGAACGCGCTGGCCGAACGGTTGGTCGGCAGACCCATGTCGTACTCGGCGAAGCCCTTCTGGACCTCGTCGGACAGCAGGTACTCGATGAAGTCGACGCAGACGTCGGGAGCGTCCTGCGAGCAGGCCCACGCGTCACCGCCGCCGAGCTGCGCGGCCTGGTCACCCTCGCCGCCCTCGACGGCCGGGAAGGGGAACCAGCCGGTGTTCTCGCCGAGGCCGGTGCCGTCCTCGGTGAGGCCCTTCATGACGCCCGGCTCCCAGTGGCCCGCGAGCTCCATGGCGACCTTGCCCGTGGCGAGCAGACCCGACGCGGAGGCCGGACCCGTCTGCGCCACCGTGGCGAGGTAGCCGGTGTTGAACGGCTTCGTGGCGACGAGCGCCTCGAGGTCCTGACCGGCACGCAGGAAGCAGTCGTCCGAGAAGTCGAGGGAGGCGATGGCCTCGCCCATGACGTCCTTGGAGCACTCGCGCAGCGCCAGGTAGTACCAGTAGTGCGCGGCCGGCCACTTGTCGCCGGCGCCGACCGAGATCGGCTCGATGCCCGCGGCCTTGAGCTTGTCGTTGGCCGCGTTGAGCTCCTCCATCGTCGCGGGCGGCTCGGTGATGCCCGCCTGCTGGAAGAGCGACTTGTTGTACCAGAAGCCGACGACGCCGATCGAGAACGGCAGCGCGTAGACCTTGTCCTCGTTCGTCCAGCCGTCGACGACGCCGCCGATGTTGGCGATCGTCTCCGACGCCGACTCGGTGATGTCCTTGACGAGGCCGGCCTCGACGTGGGCCGCGAGCTCGCCGCCGCCACGCTCCATGAAGACGTCGGGGGTGTCGCCCGTCTGGAACGCCGCGTCGAGCTTCGTGAGCATGTCCTCGTGCTGGAGGGCGCTCACCTCGATCGTCACGCCGGGGTTGTCCTGCTCGAACTGGTCGGCGACCTGGTCGTAGTAGTCCTTGCCTTCGCCGGTGTTCGAGTTGTGCCACCACTGCAGCGTGACGTTCTCGCCGTCGCCACCAGCGGTCTCCTCGCTGCCGCCGGTGCCGCCCGAGCTGCAGGCGGTGGCGAGCATCGCGAGTCCAGCGCCCAGCGCCACGGCGCGGAGGGCGGTAGTCCTCTTCATCTTCGATCTCCTCGTCGTCCTTGAGAGGGAGGGACGGGCGTTAGGTAATCAGCCGTCCAGAAGTCGTGTCAATCGATGTCGATAACGTTATCGACACGGTTGCTCTACGATCACCCACGTGGACCTCGCTCCTCGCGTCAAGATGGCCGATGTCGCCCGAACTGCCGGGGTCTCGGTCGCCACCGTCTCGAAGGTGGTCAACGGTCGCTACGGCGTCTCGCAGAGCACCCTGGAGCGCGTCCAGGGTGTCATCGCCCAGCTGGGCTACGAGGCGAGCCTCGGCGCGCGCTCGCTGCGCAGCTCGCGCACCAACGTGCTCGGCATCCTCGTCGCCGAGTTCGAGCCGTTCTCCACCGAGCTCCTCAAGGGTGCGTCCAGCGCCGTCGGCGCCACCGGCTACGAGCTGCTCGCGTACTCGGGCGGCGGCGGCCACGCCGACGTCGGCTGGGAGCGGCGCTACCTCTCGCGCCTGTCGGGGACCCTGATCGACGGCGCCATCATCGTCACGCCGACGGTGGTCGAGGCCGTCCCGGGCATCCCCGTCGTGGCCGTCGACCCGCACGCCGGCCCGTCCGGCCTGCCGACCGTCGACGCGGACAGCTTCGCCGGCGCGGTCACGGCCACCGAGCACCTGCTCGGGCTCGGCCACCGGCGCGTCGGCTTCCTCGGCGGGCGTCCGGACCTGGAGTCCGCCCGCGAGCGCGAGCGCGGCTTCCGGCACGCGATGGCCGCCGCGGGCGTCGACGTCGACGAGACGCTCGTGCGCAACGGCGGGTACCGCCCCGAGACGGCGGCAGCGCCCGCCCGTGACCTGCTCGACCGCGCGCAGCGCCCGACCGCGGTGTTCGCGGCGAACGACCTGTCGGCCATCGAGCTCGTGAAGGTGGCGCAGGACCTCGGGCTCGACGTGCCGGGCGACGTGTCCGTCATCGGGTTCGACAACGTGCCGGAGTCGGCGCTGTGCACGCCGTCGCTCACGACCATCACCCAGCCGCTGCAGCGGATGGGCGCCGAGGCCCTCCACCTGCTCGTCGACCTCGTCGCCGGCCGCGAGCGGGAGCCGCACCTGCGCCTGCCCACGGAGCTGGTCGTGCGCGCGTCGACGGCCCCGCCCGCCGTCTGACGCCCGGGGCGGCGCGCCCGTCGTCGGCGGGCGACGCCCGCCGCTCACGACGCGCCCCCGTCACGCACGCGCGGCGACCTCCTCGTCGCTCTCCGCACCGGCGGCGACGTGCCGCGTCACCCACGGCGCGAGGGCGGCCATGACGCCCGCGAGGACGAGGGCGACGAGGCCGATCCCGCCGAAGTACGTCACGACCGGCACGTCCTGCGTGGCCCCGACGAGCTGGGCGGTGATGGCGTTGCCCGCCGCGGGTGCGAGGAACCACAGCGCCATCGCCTGCCCGCGGAACGCCTGCGGCGCGAGCAGCGTGGTCGCCGCGAGGCCCACCGGCGACAGGCACAGCTCGCCGAGGGTCTGCAGCAGGTACACCACGACGAGCACCCACCAGGGCGCCTTGGCGTCATCGACGGCCGCGGTCGCACCGGCGAGGAACAGGAAGCTCAGCGCGGCGAGGCCGAGGCCGAGCGCGAACTTGATCGCGGTGGACGGCCGGTCGCCCGTGCGGAGCCACAGCCACGCGAACACCGGCGCGAGCACGATGATCGCCGCCGGGTTGACGGACTGGTAGAGCTCCGGCGAGATCGTCGTGCCGAGGACCTGCAGGTCGGTGCGGTCGCGCGCGTACTCGGAGAGCGTGCTCGACGCCTGCTCGAAGATCATCCAGAACAGCGTGGCCGCGACGAACAGCGGCACGTACGCCCGCAGCCGCGAGCGCTCGGCGGCGTTGACCTTCGGCGAGCGGAACATGATGAAAAACATCGCCACGGGTGCGGCGAACGCCAGGTAGGACAGCCCGTTGATGACGACGTCGAGCGGGCCCTCGCTGCGGTCGGTGGCGGTCGTGATGAGCCACCCGAGCGCGACGGCGGCGGCCACCGCCACCGTGAGCAGCAGGACCATGCGGGCCACGCCCGGACGGTCGGCCGGGGTCAGCGGGTTCGGGGGCCGCTCCCCCGCCCCCCGGAGCAGCCCGCGCCCGACGACGAACGCGAGGAGCGCGAGACCCATGCCGACCGCGGCGACGGCGAACCCCGCGTGGTAGCCCCCGATGCTGCGGGCGAGGCTGACGGCGAGCGGCGCCGCCAGCGACCCGATGTTGATGCCCATGTAGAAGATCGAGAACGCGGAGTCGCGCCGCGGGTCGTCCCGGCGGTACAGGTCGCCGACCATGCTCGACACGTTCGGCTTGAGCAGGCCCGTGCCGACCGCCACGAGCACGATGCCGAGGTAGGCCGTCGCCGCGGACGGCAGCGCGAGGCAGACGTGCCCCGCGGCGATGACGACGCCGCCGTAGAGGGTGGAGCGCCGGGCGCCGATCATGCGGTCGGCGACCCAGCCGCCGACGACCGTCAGCAGGTAGACCGCCGACCCGTAGACCGCGACCAGCGCGAGACCCGTGGCCTCGTCGACGCCGAGGCCGTCGTTCTCGACCGTGTCGGTCAGGTAGTAGAAGAGGATCGCCCGCATGCCGTAGTAGCTGAACCGCTCCCACAGCTCGGTGCCGGACAGCGTGAACAGCCCGGCGGGGTGGCCGAGGAAGGTGCGACCTTCCGTGGGCGTTGCGCGCACGGGGAGGTCGGCGGCGTTGCTCATGTCCTCCATGCTCACCCCGCCCGGACACCGGTGCGCGCCTTCCGGGGCCGTGGGTCCCGTCACACCGGGCCGCACCGGTCGGCGCGGCTGCCGACGCCCCCCGCGCTCGCCGGCCGCTGCGCTCGCCGCCCGCACGGCCCCGGGTTAGCGTGCCGCGTGCCGACCGTGCTGTGGTTCCGCCGCGACCTGCGGCTCGCCGACCACCCCGCCCTCGTGGCGGCCGTCGCGCAGGCCCGCGCCGAGGGCGGCGAGGTCGTGCCGCTGTTCGTCGTCGACCCGCGGCTGTGGTCGGTCTCCGGCCCACCGCGGTTGGCCTACCTCGCGGCGAGCCTGCGCGCGCTGGACGCGTCGCTCGACGGCCGGCTGGTCGTGCGGCACGGGCGCCCGGTCGACGTGCTGCCGGCCCTCGTGCGGGAGATCGACGCGTCGGCCGTGCACGTGAGCGCGGCGACCGAGCCCTACGGCCGGCGGCGCGACGCCGCCGTGGCGGAGGCGCTCGGCGACGTCCCCCTCGTCGCGACGGGCTCCCCGTACGCCGTCGGGCCCGGCCTGCTGAGCACGGGCGCCGGCGACCCGTACCGGGTCTTCACGCCGTTCCGGAACGCGTGGCTCGACCACGGGTGGTCGTCGCCCGCACCGCGTCCCCGGGACGTCCCGTGGGCGGACGTGCGCGGCGACGGCGTGCCCGCCGGCCCGGCGACGGACGTGCGGCTGCCGGCCGCCGGCGAGGAGGCCGCCCTCGCCCGCTGGCACGCGTTCGTCCGCGACGACCTCGCCGGCTACCGCGAGGACCGCAACCGTCCCGACCTCGACACCACGTCCGTCATGTCGCCGCACCTCAAGTACGGCGAGATCCACCCCCGCACGATGCTCGCGGACCTCGCCGAGGCCGGGCGCGGCGCCGCCGGCCCGCTCGCGGAGTCCGTGACGACGTACCGGTCCGAGCTCGCCTGGCGGGAGTTCCACGCCGACGTCCTGTGGCACGTGCCGGGCGCCTCGTGGGAGTCGCTGCGCGCGGTCGTGCCCGACGACGCGTGGGCGACGGGGCCGGAGGCGGACGCCGCGTTCGACGCGTGGGCGGAGGGCCGCACCGGCTACCCCGTCGTCGACGCCGCCATGCGCCAGCTGCGCGCGATCGGCTGGATGCACAACCGGATGCGGATGGTCACGGCGTCGTTCCTCGTCAAGGACCTGCACCTGCCGTGGCAGCGTGGCGCGGCGCACTTCATGGCGTGGCTCGTCGACGGCGACGTGCCGCAGAACCAGCTGAACTGGCAGTGGGTCGCCGGCACCGGGCGCGACGCGGCACCGTACTTCCGCGTCTTCAACCCGGTGACGCAGGGGAAGAAGTTCGACCCCGACGGCGCGTACGTGCGCCGCTGGGTGCCCGAGCTGCGCGACGTCCCCCGGTCCGCGATCCACGAGCCGTGGACGCTCGGCCTCGAGGCGCCCGAGGACTACCCGCCGCCGATGGTCGACCACGCGCGCGAGCGCCGCGTCGCCCTCGAGGACCACGCCCGCCGCCCGACCGCCTGACGTCGGGCCCCGCCCGCCCGCTCCTCGCGAGCGCGGTGGATGCGTCACGAGCGCGGGTGGTGCGACACCCGCACTCGTGACGCATGTACCGCAGTGGTGGGTGGGGCGGCGGCGGGCTTGCGTCGGGTCAGGTGCGGGCGACCTCGTTGTCCGGGTCCCGGCCGGCGAGGAGCGCCTCCAGCTGGCGGCGGACCAGTGCGGCGACGCGCGGGTACGTGGCGTCGGTGTTGCCGCCCTGGTGCGCCGTGATCAGCACGCCGGGCGCACGCCAGAGCGGGTGGTCGGCCGGCAGCGGCTCCGGGTCGGTGACGTCGAGGCCGGCCCGCAGGCGCCCGGCGGTGAGCTCGGCGAGCAGCGCGTCGGTGTCGACGACCTTGCCCCGCGCGACGTTGACGAGGATCGCGCCGTCCTTCATGCGGCCGAGCGCCTCGGCGTCGAGGAGGTGGCGCGACGTGGGCGTCAGCGGGATCGCCAGCACGACGACGTCGGCGTCGGGGAGCAGGTCGTCGAGCTCGTCGACGCCGTGCACGTGCCCGTCGGCGTCGTCACGCGCGGTCGTCGCGACCCGGACCAGCTCGACCTCGAACGGCGCGAAGCGGGCGTCGATGGCCCGGCCGACCGACCCCTGCCCGACGACCAGCACCCGCCGGTCCGCGAGCGACTGCCCGTACGGGTTCTCCCAGCGGCCGGCGTCCTGCGCGCGCACGGCACCCGGCAGGTCGCGCTGCACCGCGAGGGTCAGCGCGACGGCGAGCTCGGCCGTGCCGGCGTCGTGCACGCCCCGGCCGTTGAGGAGCGTGACGCCCGCGGGCAGGTGCGGCAGCGCGTGCTCGTACCCGGCGCTCGGCAGCTGCACCCAGCGCAGGTGCGGCAGGTCGTGCAGCACGGCGAACCCGCCGCGGGCGACGAAGTAGTGCGGCACGACGACGAGGTCGACCTCGGCCGCCTGTGCGGGGTCGAGCGGCGCGCGCAGGTCCCACGGGACGAGCCGCAGGTCGTCGGGGTGCGCGGCGGCGAGGTCCGCGAGGCGGGCGAGCAGGTCCGGGTCGGGAATGGTGGCGGTGAGCACGGTGCGGTACGGGTCCCTCGGGTCGGGTCGGGGGCGGGCGGTGCAGGTCGAGCGGCGCGCGACGGCGTGCCGTCAGGCCGGCTGGCGTGCGCGGAACTCGTCCTCGAGCATCGACATGACGATCGCGTCGCACCACCCGTCGCCGTCGCGGTAGGCGTCGCGACGACGGCCCTCCACGCGGAAGCCGATGTTCTCGTACAGGGAGACCGCGCGGCTGTTGATGCTCAGCGCCTCCAGCTCCACGCGATGCATGCCGAGGCCCTCGAACGCGAACCCGAGCACGAGCTCGATCGCCTCGGTGCCGTACCCGCGACCGCGGTAGACGGGCCGCATCGCGAGCCGCAGCCCGGCGCAGCGCACGTCCTCGTCGATGTCGTTGAGGACGATCTCGCCGCGGTACTCGTCGGACCCGTTGGCGGTCACCGCGAAGTCGTAGCGGCCCTCCGCCGCCTCCAGGCTCGCGCACCACGCCGCGACCTGCTCGCGGGTGAACGTCCGCGTGGTGCCGGTCAGCCGGTTGCCCTCGGGGTCGGCGAGCATGTCCCACATCGCGTCGGCGTCGTCGCCGCGGACCGGCCGCAGGACGATCATCTCCCCCTGCAACGTCGGCTTCTGCATCGCGCACCTCCACGCCTCGTGCGCCCGTCCGGGCGTCGCTGCGACGGCCGGCGCCGTCACGTCATCGTAGGACCGGCGTGTGACCCGGATGTTGCACGTCGCCCCCGCACGCCGCGCGGCGCGGTGACGCACGACGGCGCCGGCACCCTCGCGGGTTCCGGCGCCGTCGGGTGCGGACGCGCAGGTCAGGCTTGCACGCGCTCCAGCACGAGCTCGCGCACGCGGCCCGCGTCGGCCTGACCCCGCGTCGCCTTCATGACGGCGCCGATGATGGCGCCGACGGGCCCGAGGTTGCCGCCACGGATCTTCTCGGCGATGTCGGGCTGGGCCGCGAGCGCCGCGTCGATGGCCTCGAGCAGCGGGCCGTCGTCGGAGACGACCTCGAGCCCGCGTGCGACGACGACCTGCTCGGGGTCTCCCTCCCCCGCGAGCACGCCCTCGAGCACCTGGCGCGCCAGCTTGTCGTTGATGCGACCGGCGTCCACGAGCTGCTGCAGCGCGCCGATCTGCGCGGGCGTGATCGGCAGCTCGGCGAGCTCGACCTCCTGCTGCTTCGCCGTGCGGGCGAGCTCGCCCATCCACCACTTGCGGGCGGCGGCCGGCGAGGCACCCGCGGCGACCGTCGCCTCGATGAGCTCGACGGCGCCCGCGTTGACGACGTCGCGCATCTCGGCGTCGGCGTAGCCCCACTCGCCCTGCAGGCGGCGGCGCCGCGCGGCGGGCAGCTCGGGCAACGACGCGCGGATCTCCTCGACCCACGCCGGGTCGGGGACGATCGGCACGAGGTCGGGCTCCGGGAAGTACCGGTAGTCCTCGGCGTCGGACTTCACGCGGCCGGACGTCGTGCTGCCCGTGTCCTCGTGCCAGTGCCGCGTCTCCTGCACGATCGTGCCGCCGCCGTCGAGGACGGCCGCCTGGCGGCTGATCTCGTAGCGCACGGCGCGCTCGACCGAGCGGAACGAGTTGACGTTCTTCGTCTCGGTGCGCGTGCCGAGCGCCGACTCCGGGGTCGGCCGCAGCGACACGTTGACGTCGGCGCGGACGTTGCCGCGCTCCATGCGCGCCTCGGAGACGCCGAGCGCACGGAACAGGTCCCGTAGCGTCTGCACGTACGCGCGCGCCACCTCGGGCGCGCGCTCGCCGGCGCCCGTGATGGGCCGCGTGACGATCTCCACCAGGGGCACGCCGGCGCGGTTGTAGTCGACGAGGGAGTACTCCGCGCCGTGGATGCGGCCCGTGGCGCCGCCGACGTGGGTGTTCTTGCCCGCGTCCTCCTCCATGTGCGCGCGCTCGATCTCGACGCGGAACGTCGTGCCGTCCTCGAGCTCGACGTCGACCCAGCCGTCGTGGGCGATCGGCTCGTCGTACTGCGACGTCTGGAAGTTCTTCGGCACGTCCGGGTAGAAGTAGTTCTTCCGCGCGAACCGGCAGGACGCCGCGATCGAGCAGTTCAGCGCGAGGCCGATCCGGATCGCGTACTCGACGGCCGTGCCGTTGACCGCGGGCAGCGCGCCCGGCAGGCCGAGGCTCACGGGCGTGATCTGCGTGTTCGGCTCCTCGCCGAAGGACTGCTCGGCGCCGTCGAACATCTTGGTGCGCGTGCCGAGCTCGACGTGCACCTCGATGCCGATGACCGGGTCGAACCGGGCCACCGCGTCGTCGTAGTCGACCAGGTCGACGCTCGTCGTCGTGCTCATCAGGCGACCCCTCCGGTCAGCTCGGGCGCGCGGCGCAGCAGCGGCCCTTCCCACCCGAACTCCAGCAGCGCCTCGAGCGCCGCGCCGACCTTGTACAGCCGGGCGTCCTGGCGGGCGGGCGCGAGGATCTGGAACCCGACCGGCAGGCCGTCGTCCGACAGTCCGTTCGGCAGCGACATGCCCGGCACGCCCGCGAGGTTCGCGGGGATCGTCGCGACGTCGTTGAGGTACATCGCGAGCGGGTCGTCCAGCTTCTCGCCCAGCCTGAACGCCGTCGTCGGCGCGGTCGGCGAGACGAGCACGTCGGCCTGCTCGAACGCCGCGGCGAAGTCGCGCTGGATGAGCGTGCGGACCTTCTGCGCCGACCCGTAGTAGGCGTCGTAGTAGCCCGCCGAGAGCGCGTACGTGCCGAGGATGATGCGGCGCTTCACCTCGTCGCCGAAGCCCTGGCCGCGCGTGGCGGCCATGACGCGCTCGGCCGTCACGGGACCCTCGGACGGCTCGACGCGCAGGCCGAACCGCATGCCGTCGAACTTCGCGAGGTTGCTCGACGCCTCCGCGGGGAGGATGAGGTAGTACGCCGCGAGCGCGTACGTGAAGTGCGGGCACGAGACCTCGACGACCTCGGCGCCCGCGTTGCGCAGCGCCTCGAGCGACTCCTCGAACCGCGCCAGCACGCCCGGCTGGTAGCCCTCGCCCTGCAGCTCGCGGACGACGCCGACGCGCATCCCCCGGAGGTCGGTCGACACGCCCTCCTTCGCCGCGGCGACGTAGCCGGTCGCCGGGTCGGTCAGCGACGTCGCGTCCCGCGGGTCGTGCCCGCCGATGAGCTCGTGCAGCAGCGCCGCGTCCATGACGGTGCGCGTGCACGGGCCCGCCTGGTCGAGCGACGACGCGAGCGCGATGAGGCCGTAGCGCGAGACCGACCCGTACGTCGGCTTCACGCCGACGGTGCCGGTGACGGCCGCGGGCTGGCGGATCGAGCCGCCGGTGTCCGTGCCGATCGCGAGCGGCGCCTCGTACGCGGCGATCGCCGCCGCCGACCCGCCGCCGGACCCGCCGGGGATCCGCTCGAGGTCCCACGGGTTGTGGGTGGTGCCGTAGCCGGAGTGCTCGGTGGACGAGCCCATGGCGAACTCGTCCATGTTCGTCTTGCCGAGGACCGGCAGGCCCGCGGCCTTGATCTTCTCGACGAGCGTCGCGTCGTACGGGGGGACCCAGCCCTCGAGGATGCGCGAGCCTGCCGTGGTGGGCAGGCCGCGCGTGACGACGACGTCCTTGACGGCGATCGGCACGCCGGCCAGCGGGTGCAGCTCCTCGCCGGCACCGCGACGGGCGTCGACGTCGGCCGCCGTGGCCAGCGCCTCGTCCGCGGCGACGTGCAGGAACGCGTGCACCTGCGGCTCGACGGCCGCGATGCGGTCGAGGTGCGCCTGCGTCAGCTCGACGCTGCTGATCTCGCGCGTGCCGAGCCGCTGCGCGAGCTCGGACGCGGGCATGTGGGTCAGGCGGCTGTCCGCCCCGCTCGTCGCGGCGCTCACGCCTCCTCCCCCAGGATCTGCGGGACGAGGAACTTGCCGTCCTGGGCGGCCGGCGCCTGGGCGAGCACCTCGTCGCGGTCCAGCGGCGCGACGGGCTCGTCGGCGCGGAACACGTTGGTCAGCGGCAGCGGGTGGCTGGTCGCGGGGACGTCGGGCGTCGCGACCTCGGACACCCGGGCGACCGACTCGACGATGACGTCGAGCTCGCCGGCGAGGCGGTCGAGCTCGCCCGGCGTCAGGTCGATCCGGGCGAGCGCGGCGACGCGCGCGACCTCGTCGCGGGAGAGGGTGGACATGGGGGTGAGTCTAGACGTGCGCCCCCGGCCGCCCGGGCGGCGTGCGTCGGGCGGGCGCGTCAGGCGGTGCGCTCGAGCGCGGCGGTGACCAGCGCGAGCAGCGCCTCGCCGTACGCGTCCTCGGCCGTGTCCGCGGTGAACACGCGCGCCGGCTGCCCCACCAGCTCGATGAGCACCTGGTACGCGCCGTCGGTGGAGCGCGCGAGGCTGCGGAACGCGCGGCCGAGGAGCTCGCGCAGCTGGTCCTCGCGGGGCAACCAGAGGGCGTCCTCCTGGCGCACCGAGTCCAGCGCCCACTCGGTCGTCCCGTTGAAGCCGAGCACCGTGCCGGTCTCGTACTCGTGGGGCTCGACGACCATGTCGGAGATCGTGAAGACGTCGCCGTCGAGGTCGGCGCCCTGGATCGCGAACCGGTCGCCGGGCCGCGGCTGCCAGCGCAGGCCGGCGGCCTGCAGGGCGATGGCGAGGTCCGTCGAGATCATCTGCCCAGTATCGGCGCCCGGAGCGGCGGCGCCACCGCGGGCGCGCGCGCCCCGGCTGCGGTGTGCGCCACGACCGTCTGCTCGGCCTCCAGCGACGCGACCCCGCTGTGCGCCCGCGCACGTCCTCGGCCCCGGGGTCCGCGCGCAGGAGCGTCCCGTCAGCGGGGCTCGGAGACGAAGCCGTCGGCCCACTGGTCACCGTCGTCGACGGTGTAGGGCGTGACGAGGAAGCAGTCGGGCTCGTCGCGGAAGCCCGGTCGCCGGCGTGCCCGCTGGATCACGCGCTCGGCGGCGGCCTCGGAGGAGAAGATGCCGAGGATCTTCAGGTCGTCCCCGTCCTGCTCGTCCCAGACCAGCTCGCCGCCGTCGTCGCGGTGCTGTGTCGGCCGCCCGTCGAGGAAGCGGGCGTGGCGTACGTGGTGAACGAGGTAGACCTCCACGCGTGCAGCCTTCCACGCACCCCACCCGATCAGCGGCACGACGGTACGGCCGATCGGGGCACGTGGACCTCTGGGCCTCGAGGCGGCGGGACGAGGTGCACGTGGGGCTCGCGCGGCGCGTGCGGGAGACGGTTGCGCTCGATCGGCTGAGGCACCCCTGGTACCGACCCCGGAGGGTGGCTCCGCACCGCTCGGGCCCGGTGCGCCCGGATCTCGGTCGTGCCGGGCGCTCGGTATGGCGGGCGGCGCCACCGCGGGGCCCCTCCTGCCCGCGGCGGCGCCGGTCCTCCGGCGGCCGGCGTCAGCGCGTGCTGAACGCCGCGTCGAACGCCGCGGTCGGCGGGTCGAAGAGGTTCGCGCGGACGAACGCGAGCGCCTCCGGCGCGCCGACGAGCCGGTCCATGCCGGCGTCCTCCCACTCGACCGACACCGGGCCGTCGTAGCCGATCGCGTTGAGCGCCCGGAACGACGGCTCCCACGGCACGTCGCCGCGGCCGGTGGAGACGAAGTCCCAGCCGCGGCGCGGGTCGGCCCACGGGAGGTGCGACGAGAGCCGGCCGTTGCGGCCGTTGCCGAGGCGCAGCTTCACGTCCTTGCAGTCGACGTGGTAGATCCGGTCCCGGAACTCGAGCAGGAAGTCGACCGGGTCGAGCTGCTGCCACACGAAGTGGCTGGGGTCCCAGTTGAGGCCGAACGCCTCGCGGTGGCCGATCGCCTCGAGCGCGGCGACGGTCGTCCACCAGTCGTAGGCGATCTCGCTCGGGTGGACCTCGTGCGCGAACCGCACACCGACCTCGTCGAACACGTCGAGGATCGGGTTCCACCGGTCGGCGAAGTCCCGGTAGCCCGCCTCGACCAGCTCGGCGGAGACCGGCGGGAACATCGCCACGTACTTCCAGACGGACGAGCCGGTGAAGCCGACGACGGTCCTCACGCCCAGCCTCGCGGCCAGCCGCGCGGTGTGCTTCATCTCCTCGGCCGCGCGCTGCCGCACGCCCTCGGGGTCACCGTCGCCCCACACGCGGTCGGACAGGATGTCGCGGTGCCGCTGGTCGATGGGGTCGTCGCAGACGGCCTGGCCCTTGAGGTGGTTGGAGATCGCCCACACCTTCAGGCCGTACTTCTCCAGGACGGCCAGCCGGCCGGCGACGTAGTCGTCGTCGTCCCAGCGCCACGGGTCGAGGTGGTCGCCCCAGCAGGCGATCTCGAGGCCGTCGTAGCCCCACCCCGACGCGAGGCGCGCGACCTCCTCGAACGGCAGGTCGGCCCACTGGCCGGTGAACAGGGTGATCGGGCGCGCCATCGTCAGGCCTCCGGGTCGGTCGAGGTGTCGGTCGTGGGTGCGGGGACGTCGGTCCAGGTGCTGCGGTCGGCGGCCGAGCGCTCGACCGCGTCGAGGACCCGCTGCACCTGCAGCCCGTCCGCGAACGACGGCCGCGGCTGACGGTGCGCCGCGACGTCCCGCACGAGGTCGACCGCCTGGTGGGTGAACGCGTGCTCGTACCCGAGCCCGTGCCCGGCCGGCCACCACGCGCCGACGTAGGCGTGCTCGGGCTCCGTGACCACGATGCGGCGGAAGCCCGCCTCCCACGCCGGCTGGCTCGCGTCGAAGTAGTGCAGGACGTTCATGTCCTCGAAGTCGAACGCGAGCGACCCCGCCGACCCGTTGATCTCCAGCCGGATCGCGTTCTTGCGCCCGTACGCGAACCGCGTCGCCTCGAACGTCGCCAGGCCCCCGCCCGACAGCCGAGCGAGGAACACCGCGGCGTCGTCCACGGTGACCGGGCCCGTCTCCCCCCCGGACGAGCCCGTGGCCGACAGGCCCGCGGACGACGACGCCACGGGCCGCTCGCGCACGAACGTCTCGAGCACCGCCGACACGCCGGTCAGGTGCTCACCCGTGACGAACTGCGCCAGGTCCACGACGTGCGCGCCGATGTCGCCCAGGGCGCCCGAGCCGGCCCTCGCGCGGTCGAGCCGCCACGACAGCGGCGCCTGCGGGTCCGCGATCCAGTCCTGCAGGTACTGCGCGCGCACGTGCCGGACGGTGCCGATGCGTCCCTCGTCGACGAGCCGCTTGGCGAGCTGCACGGCCGGCACGCGGCGGTAGGTGAACCCCACCGTCGCGAGGGCGCCCGAGGCGCGGGCCGCCTCGGCCGCGCGGACCATCGTCTCGGCCTCCTCGACCGAGTTCGCGAGCGGCTTCTCGCACAGCACGTGCTTGCCGGCCTCGAGCGCGGCGACCGCGATGTCGGCGTGCGTGTCGCCGGGCGTGCAGATGTCGACGAGGTCGACGTCGTCCCGGGCGACGAGCGCCTTCCAGCTCGTCTCGGCGTCGCGCCAGCCGAGCCGGTCGGCGGCCGCGCGGACCGCCCGCTCGTCGCGGCCCGCCACGACCGCCATGTCGGGTGCCAGCGGCAGGTCGAAGAAGCGGGGGGCGGTGCGCCAGGCGTGCGCGTGGGCGACGCCCATGAACGCGTAGCCCACCATGCCGATGCCCAGGCGCGGGAGCGTGTCTGCCACGGGGTCCTCCTCGTGGGTCGGGGCGCCGGGCGGGCGGTCCGCCCGCCCGGCGCGCGGGTCAGGACTCGAACGCGGTCGGCAGGTACTCGTCGACGTTCGCCTTGGTGACCACGGGGGCGTACAGCTGCACGGTGCGCGGCACCTCCACCTCGACGAGGTCGCTCATCGCCTTCTGCTGGACGAGGAGCCGGGCGAGCTTGACGCCGTCCGCGGCCTGCGTCGACGGGTAGACGACGGTGGCCTTGAGCACCGAGTCGTCCGCCTTGATCGACTCCATGACGTTCTTCGAGCCGGCGCCCCCGACCATGATGAACTCGTCGCGGCCCGCGTTCTCGATGGCCGCCATGACGCCGACGCCCTGGTCGTCGTCGTGGTTCCAGATGGCGTCGAGCTCCGGCGCGGCCTGCAGCAGGTTCGCCGCGGCGGCCTCGCCGCCCTGCACCGTGAAGTCGGCGGCGACGCGGTTGCTCACCTCGAGGCCGCACTCGGACAGCGCGTCGGCGAAGCCCTGGCTGCGGTCCTGCGTCAGGGGCAGCGAGTCGATACCGGCGATCTCGGCGACCTTCGCATCGCCCCGGTCGCCCAGCTGCTCGCAGATGTACGCGCCGGCGCTGACGCCCATGCCGTAGTTGTCGCCCAGCACGGTGGTGCGGGCCGCGTTCGGGTCGTCGAACTCGCGGTCCACGTTGACGACGACGATGCCGGCTTCCATCGCCTGGTGCGCGACCTCGGTGAGGGCGGCGCCGTCGAACGGCAGGAGCACGATCGCGTCGACGCCGTCGTTGATGAACTGCTCGATCTGGCTGATCTGCAGGTTGACGTCGTTCGTCGCCTCGGCCTGCACGAGCTCGACGTCCTCGTACTTGTCGGCCTCCGCGACGGCGGCGCGCGTGATGGCGCCCATCCAGCCGTGGTCGGCGGCGGGGGCCGAGAACCCGATCGTGACCGTGTCGCCGGGCTCGTCGTTCTCGGTGCCCGGCACGGCGGCCTGGGCGGTGCCCTCGTCTGGCGACTCCTGGGGGGCGTTGGACGTGCAGCCGGTCACCACCAGGGCGAGACCGGCGGCGGTGCCGGCCACGGTGAGCCAGCGGCGACGCAGGGGTGCGGACATGGCGATCCTCCTCGATCGGGGTGCTGCGCGGGGACGGGCGGGTACAGGGGTGTGCCAGGGGGACGGGCGTGCCCGTCAGGTGCGCGCGCGGGAGCGCTCGGCGATCCGCTGCTGCAGCAGCACGGCGGCGACGATGATGACGCCCTTCGCGATGGCCTGCGCCGAGATGGAGAGGTTGTTCTGCGTGAAGACGTTGGTCAGCGTCGTGAAGATGAGGACGCCGAAGACCGTGCCGACGATCGTGCCGCGGCCGCCGGCGAGCAGCGTGCCGCCCACGACGACGGCGGCGATGGCGTCGAGCTCGTAGAGCTGGCCGTTCGTCGAGCTGCCCGCTGTGGTGCGGCCGAGCATCATGACGCCGGCGATGCCCGCGGCCAGGCCGGCGAGGGCGTACAGGTACATGGTGTGCCGGCGCACGTCGATGCCCGCCAGCCGCGCGGCCTCCGGGTTGCCGCCGACGGCGACGGTCCGGCGACCGAACGTCGTGCGGTTGAGCAGCACCCAGCCGGCGACGGCGACGACCGCGAAGATCCAGACGAGCATCGGCACGCCGAGCAGGTCCGAGCGGAAGAAGTCGAGGAACCCGTCGACGCGGACGACCTGCGTCTGCCGGTTCGCGATCATCTCCGCCAGGCCGCGGGCCGCGACGAGCATCGCCAGGGTGGCGATGAACGCGACCACCCGCCCGTACGCGATGAGCACGCCGTTGACGAGGCCGGCGCCGAGGCCGACCGCGAGCGCGCACACCACCATGACGACCCAGTGGTACTGCTCCGCCATCGCCTGCGTGGCCAGGGTCGACGCCCAGACGGACGACAGCCCGAGCACGGAGCCGACGGACAGGTCGATGCCGCCGGCGGTGATGACGAAGGTGACGCCGACGGAGAGCACGCCGATGACGGCGGCCAGCCGCAGGATCGTCATGAGGTTGTCGAGGCTCGCGAAGCGCTCCCCGGCGGTCGCGACGCCGACGGCGCAGATGAGCAGGAGCGCGATGACGAGGCCCAGGTTGCGCCCGGCGGCACCGGCGAGGAGGTTGCGGCGTGGGCGCGCGGCGGCGCTCGCGTCCTCCACGCGCGCGGACTCGTCCGCGGCCACGCCGGCCGTGAGGTGCTGGTCGCTCACGCGGCACTTCCTTCCATGACGAGGTCGAGCACCCGGTGCTCGTCGATCTCGGACGCCGGCCCGGTGTGGACCACGCGCCCCTCGGACAGGACGAGGACGCGGTCGGAGAGACCGAGCACCTCGTCGATCTCGCTCGACACCACGACGACCGCGGCGCCGGCCTCGGCCAGGCGCGCGACCAGGGCGTAGATCTCGGCACGCGCGCCGACGTCGACGCCGCGCGTGGGCTCGTCGAGGAGCAGCACGCGGCAGCCGTGCACCAGCCAGCGCGCGAGCAGGACCTTCTGCTGGTTGCCGCCGGACAGGGTGCGCGCCGCGCGGTCCGGGTCGGCCGGACGCAGGTCGAGCGCGCGGATCTGCTCCTCGGCGACGCGGCGCTCGGCCGGCTCGTCGACGAAGGCGCCGCGCGCGGTGCGGCCGAACGACGAGAGCGTGATGTTGCGGTACACGGGCTCGTCGAGCAGCAGGCCCTGGCTCTTGCGCTCCTCGGGGCACAGGCCGATGCCCGCCCGCACCGCCGCGCCGACGGACCCGTGCACGGGACGCCCGTCGACGCTGACCCGGCCGGCGTGCGCGCGGCGGGCGCCGAAGACCGTCTCGAGGACCTCGGAGCGGCCCGAGCCGACGAGGCCGGCGAGCCCGATGACCTCGCCCGCCCGGACGTCGAACGACACGTCGGCGAACGCGCCGCGGACCGTGAGGTCCTCGACCCGCAGGACGACGGGTGCGTCGGACGGGACGGCCGGGCGCCGCGGGATCGCGTACTCGACGGTCCGCCCGGTCATGAGGCGGATCAGGTCGGGGGTCGCCGTCGTCGCCGCCGGGAGGTTCTGGGCCACCGTGCGGCCGTCCTTGAGGACGGTGATGCGGTCGCCGATCTGGCGGATCTCCTCGAGGCGGTGCGAGATGTAGACGACCGCCACGCCCTGCGCGGTGAGCTCGCGCACGACGCGGAAGAGGTTGGCGACCTCCTCGCTGTCGAGCACGGCGGACGGCTCGTCCATCACGATGACGCGGGCGTCGTGCGACAGCGCGCGCGCCATGCTGACGATCTGCTTGCCCGCCGCGGACAGGGAGCCGACCTCGCGGTGCGGCGACAGGTCGGGGTGCCCGAGGCGGGCGAGCAGCGCGCGCGTGCGCTGGGCGGCGGCGCGGCGCTGCGTGAAGCCGCCGGACGCCATCTCGTGCCCCAGCCAGACGTTCTCGGCGACCGACAGGCCGTCGACGACGTCGAGCTCCTGGTACATCGTGGCGACGCCGAGCCGCAGGCCGGCGACGGGGTGCGCGATGGTGACGGGGCTGCCGTCGAGCAGGATCTCGCCCTCGTCGGGCTGGTGGGCGCCGGCGAGCACCTTGATGAGCGTCGACTTGCCCGCGCCGTTCTGGCCGAGCAGGCAGTGCACCTCCCCCGCGCGGACCTCGAGGTCCACGCCGTCGAGCGCCCGGGCGCCGGGGAACTGCTTGACGATGCCACGCATGCGCAGGATCGCGTCCGTGGGAGCCGTCGGTGCGGCGGGAGCCGCGGGGTCGTCCTTGACCATGCCGAAGAACGTACGGCGACTTCTGCCGACGGTCAAGCAAAAGATGCGTGCCAACTGGCAGAGTTATCCCACCGTGACATGCCGAAGTCCGGCGACCGCGGCGAGGAGGCGACACTGTGCGCATGGACGAGCCGCTGCGGACCACCCGCTCCCCCGGCATCGGCGACCTGCTGCAGCTGCTGCGCGACGGCCGCCCCCGCACCCGGGCGGACCTCGCCGCGGTCACCGGTCAGGCGCGCTCCACCGTCGCGGCACGCGTCGACGCGCTGCTCGCGACCGGCCTCGTCGCACCTGCCGGGGCGTCGTCGTCCACCGGCGGCCGACCGCCCGCCACGTTCGCGTTCCACCCCGCCGCCGAGGTCGTGCTCGCCGTCGACCTCGGCGCCACGCACGCGCGCCTCGCGGTCACCGACCTCGCGGGCACCGTCCTCGCCGAGCACGGGGAGCCCATCACCATCGCCGACGGCCCGGACGTCGTCCTGCACCGCGTGGCCGACCTCGGCCGCCGGCTCCTCGACGAGGCGGACCGGCCCCCGGGCGACCTCGCCGCGGTGGGCGTCGGCCTGCCGGGACCGGTCGAGCACGCCACCGGCCGGCCCATCAACCCGCCGATCATGCCCGGCTGGGACGACGCCGACGTGCCGGGTCTCCTCGGCCGGCTGCTCGACGCGCCCGTGCTCGTCGACAACGACGTCAACATCATGGCCGTCGGCGAGCACGTGACCTGCTGGTCCGGCGTCGCGGACCTGCTGTTCGTCAAGGTCGCCACCGGCATCGGCGCCGGCATCGTCACCGACGGCCGCATCCGCCGCGGCGCGCAGGGCGCCGCCGGCGACCTCGGGCACATCGCCGTGCCGGGCGGCGCCGACCGGCCGTGCCGCTGCGGGAACACCGGCTGCCTCGAGGCCGTCGCGTCCGGGCAGGCGCTCGCCGCCGACCTCGCCGGCCGCGGGCTGCCGGCGGCGTCGGGCGGCGACGTGGTCGCGCTCGTCCGGTCCGGCGACGTCACCGCGTCCGCCGCGGTGCGCGAGGCCGGGCGCAGCATCGGCGCCGTGCTCGCCGCGACCGTGAGCATGCTCAACCCGTCGGTCATCGTCATCGGCGGACGCGTCGCCGACGCCGGCGAGCACCTGCTCGCCGGCATCCGCGAGGTCGTCTACGCGCGCTCGCTGCCGCTCGCGACCCAGCACCTGCGGATCGTCGCGTCGCGGACCGGCGAGCGCGCCGGCGTGCTGGGCGCCGCCGCGATGGCGGCCGAGCACGTGCTGTCGCCGGCGGCGGTCGACGCGCGGCTGCCGGCACCGGCCGCCGTCGCCCGCTGACGGACCCTCAGCAGCCGCCGACCGTCCCGCCCGGCTGCCGACGGTAGGCGTAGCGGTGCGCAGGGGCGAACCCGAGCCCGGCGTACAGCGCGCGGGCCGCGGCGTTGTCCGCCTCGACCTGCAGGAACGCGCGCGTCGCCCCGCGGGCGGCGGCCACCTCGAGTGCCGCGACGGTGAGCGCGCGGCCGACCCCGCGGCGGCGCCCGCCCGGCACGACCTGGAGGCACGACAACGCCGCCCAGCCGTCCGCGAGGGCGACGCGCACCACGCCGACAGGCGTGCCGTCCGGCGCGGTGGCGGTCAGGTACAGGGCCGGTGCACCCGTGAGGAGGCGTCGGCCGGTGCCCTTGGGGCCGCCCTTGAGTCCCACCCACGTGTCGAGCCACGCGTCGTCCGGGGCGTCGGCGACGCGCAGCGCGAGGCCGCCGGCGAGGACAGCGCCGCCCGACACGTCCTCCCCCGCCACCGGGACCGCGCGCCGGCGCCCGGTCAGGTCGCGGACCAGCACGTCCGTGACGCTCGAGGTGACGTACCCGCGGGCGTCGAGCTCGGCGGCGAGGCCGGGCGCAGCGCCCGGGTCGCCGACGCGGAACACTGCGGGCGCCCCTGCCGCCGCGTACAGAGCCTCGACCGCGTCGACGGCCGCCGGCAGGTCGTCCGGCGCGCCGAGCGGCAGCACCGAGCTACCCCGCTGCGTGAAGCCGTCGGACGTCCCGACGCGCCACGACCCGACGCGCTCGACGCGCAGCGGCGGCCACGTCGCCGCCTCGACGAGCGCCCCGGGCGCCGCCGGGACGGACCACGTGTAGACGAGCATCGGCATGTGCCCGATCGCCCAGTCGCGCTCCGGGGTGCGCACCATGCCGAGCCGCTCGTACAGCCGCTGTGCGACGCGCATCTCGACCTTGGTGGTGAGCACGACCCCGCGCGCCCCCGCTCCCGCGGCCTCCGCGAGCGCCGTCCGGACGAGCTCGGCGGCCAGACCCGTCCCGCGGACGCCCGGGTGCACCGCGAGCATCCGCAGCTCGACCTCGCCGTCGCGGGCGATCTCCGCGAAAGGACTGCCGGCGGGCGCGGACGTGAGCGTCCCGACGACCTCCTCCGTGCCGTCCGGGCCGGCCAGGGTCGCCACGAGCACGTCGGCCTGCCTCACACGCCGGGCGGCGTCGCCCAGCTCGGCGACGTACGGCGACGCCGGGTCGACCAGCCCCTCGCCGACGTAGACGCCGGCGACCAGGCGGCCGACCGCGTCGACGTCGGCCGGGCCGGCGCGGCGGACGCGCACCGGCCCCGCCGTGGCGGTCGTCGTGGCGTGCGGGACGGTCATGCGTGCTCCTCGTCGGTGCGCCGCGGGTTGGCGGGCGCGGCCGGGGCGGGCGGCGGGTCGTCCAGCGGGGGCAGGTCGAGCAGCGCGCGGCAGAACTCGTGCGTCGTGCGCAGCTGGTGCCGCACGGCCGCCACGCTCGTGCCGCCCCACGCGTACTCACCGGGCAGCCCGGCCACCCCCGCGCCGGTGGGCAGGTGGACGGCTCGGCCGAAGTTGCCCCGGGGATGCTCGAAACCGACGGTGAGGTCCAGGGAGCCGTAGACGCGCACGCGGACCCAGTCGTCGTAGCCCGGCTGCAGGACCGGCCGGTCCACGGCGTCGACGCCGAACTCCGCACGGACCAGATCGAGGACGGCGGAGAGGCTCCGCATGTCGCCACCGCCCCGCCGGTACTCCTCGCGGGTCATCGCGACGCGGCCCGCGAGCCAGCGCAGGTAGCGCTCGGGGAGCGCGGCCCGCGAAACGGCGAGCGCCTGCTCGGTCACCCGGTCGGCGGCGACGTCCCACGGTGCCTCGACGTGGTCCAACGGGACGACGGTGCCGTGCCCGGTGCGGATCCACCCCGCCGCGCCGCGGTCGTCGAGCCGCACCTCGAACGGGTGCACGAGCAGCGCCGTGCCGGTGACGCACGTGCCCGCCGCGTCGGCGCAGGGCGACGTGACCTCCGCCGCCACGTTCCGCGACGGGGACGCGACGACGCGGAACAGGTCGCCCGGGTGCGCCGGGCGGCCGCCGCGCGCACGGGCGCCGCCCGCGGCCGGCCGCACCGCCCGCGCCTGCGCGCGCGCCCGCAGCACGACCTCCCGGAGGGACGCCGCGACGTCGGACGCGCCGGCGGGCCCCGCCGCAGCCGCGGGCGGCACGTCCGCACCGTCCACCCGGGCCCACACCCCGTCGTCCCGGACGCCCACCTCGAGCACGCTCGTCCCGTCGAGGGTGAGCTCCGCCGCGACGGACCGCGAGCGCAGCCGGGGCTCCGCGGCGTCCGCACCGAGCACCGCCGCGGTGGCCCGCGCGCACCAGGTCGACCACGCGAGAGCGGGAGGTGCCGCCGGGTCGTCGGCAGGGACGGCGTGCCAGCGGCCGTCGGCGTGCGCGTCGCGGTCGAGGACCAGCCCGTGGGCCGCCAGCTCACCGAGGAGCCCTGCCCGGCGGCCCGCATCCAGGACGTCCCATGGGTCGCGGGAGAAGCTGACGGGCGACCCTGCGGCGGCCGCGGACGCAGCCGCCGCCAGGAGCTGCGCGCCGTGGTCGGCGGTGGTCACGTCGACGCCCGGCGGCGCGACGCGCGACGGAGCACGTCGACGTGCACGACCAGCGTCCGGCGGACGGGAGTCGCGCGGAGGCCGTCGACGGTGAGCACAGGCACGCTCGGGGACGGCACCGGTCAGGCGGCTGCGACGGTGCGCAGCTCGACCCACTCCGCCAGCTCCGCGACGGCGCGAGCGACGGACACGGGCGCGCTGTCGAGCGGCACCCGCCCGCCGAACAGCGCGTAGAGGTGCCGGCCGGCGCCCACGTCGACCGACCGGGCGAGCGCACGCTCGGGGCCACGCAGAGCGAGGTGCGCGCTGAACCGGCGGCGCACGCCGAGCGCGAGCCCGTCCACCTCCGCGTCCTGCCGCCGGCCGAGCACCGCCCAGCCGTCCCCGAGGAACCGCGTGAGGGCCTGCTCGACGCCCGGCAGCCCGGGGTCCGGCTCGTAGCCCCGCACGACGAGGCCGGCGCCGCGCGGGTCACGGCGGTACCGCGCCAGGTAGGCCGCCGGCAGGGTGGCCGCCGCGCGGTCCCGGGCCTGCGTCAGCACGTCGCGGACGGCGGCAGCGGTGTCGGCGTCCTCGGCGGCGAGGTCGACCGCAGGCAGGGCGAAGCCGTCGAGCCGCGCCCACGCGCCGCCTGGTCGCACGCCGACGGTGAGCACGTACGCCCCCAGCAGCACGACCTCCGCCGCACCCGACGCCGAGCGCAGCCGCGGCTCCGTGACGTCGTCGCCGAGCACCGCCGCGGTGGCCTCGGCGCACCACGCCGCCCACTGCAGCCCCGCCGACGTCCCCCGCTCCGCCGGGCGCACGGCGTGCCACAGGCCGTCGGCGTGGGCGTCGCGGTCGACGAGCAGGCCGTGCCCGGTCAGCACCTCGAGCTGACGCGCGAGCACGCCGTCGTCCGGGACCGTGCACGGGTCGACCGGGAACGTCACGGGCTTGCCCGACGCGACCGCGTCCTCGACGAACGGCACGACGTACGCGTCGACGTACTGCTCGACCGACAGGTCCTGCTCCGCTCGCACCCGCGCGGCCTGCGGCAGGTCGAAGTAGGCGGCCGACCGGTCACCTGCGGGAACGGTCACGGGGTCTCCTCGTCGTCGGTCCGGGGCGGCAGGTCCAGGCGGGCACGGCAGTACTCGTCGAGCACACGGTAGGCGCGCCGGACGGAGCCGGGCGTGCCCGCGACGCCCGGGCGCTCGCCGGGGAGGTTGTGCAGGTAGCCGCCCCACGGCATGGCGAGCGTGCGGTAGAAGGTCCGGTGCGGTGCCTCCAGCCCGGTCACCAGGTCGAAGCGGCCGTAGAGGCGCACGCGCACCTCGTCCCCCTCCTCGGTGCCCGGGTGGACCTCCGGTGCCGACATCACACCGTCGAACCGCGCCCGGAGCAGCGTGAGGACCGCGTCGAGGCTGCGCAGGTCGTCACCGTCCCGCAGGCGCGGCTCCGGGTCCATCGTGGTCCGGGCCTCGTGCCATGCCAGGTAGCGGTCGGGCAGGAGGTCGCGCGCCGCGTGCAGGGCGCGCTCCGTCACGGTGTCCGCAGCGTCGCTCCACGACCCCTCCACGGTGGGGAGCCGCACCACGTCGGGGGTGCGCAGCGTGGCCGAGGCCCCGCCGGGGACCAGCCTCACCTCGAGTCGGAATGCGCTCCACACCATCGCGGTGAGCGCACGCCCGTCCTCGTCCACCATCGCGTCGCGCACCGCCCCCGCGACGATCCGCGCCCGCGAGGCGACCGCGAGAGAGAGGTCGGCCGGACGCCACGGGTACGCACCTGTCACGATGCGGCGCCCGGGGGCAGCATCGTCCAGTAGTCGCCGTTCTTGGTGATCGTGTAGAAGTTCGGCGGACCGGCGAGGAACTCGTACTCCTGGTAGAGGAACGCCTTGGTGTTGGCCGTCGGGTCGTGCGAGAAGTCGATCGGCTTGCCGCTGGCGACGGCGTCCTCCAGGAACGGCAGGTTGTACGCCTCGAACATCCCCTGGTCGTCGAGCTTCTGCGACGTCTGGATGGCGGCCCAGTCGTCACCGAGGGAGAAGTACGTGTGGTGGTCGCCCGCCTCGGTCACGTAGCTGCGCCCGTCGGCGTTGAACCGCCCGAGCATGTACCGGTCGGCGTCCGGGTTGTGCACCGACTCCTGGCGGACCCGCAGGTACTCCTCGTCCGTGACACCGGCCGGCTTGTGCGCCAGCGGGTCCGGGGCAGGCGTCGGGTCGCTCGGGTCCGTCGGGTCGCCGGGGTCCGTGCCGTCGTCACCCGGACGACCGCCGTCGGGGCCCTCCGGGTCGTGCGGCGTCGTGGGCGTCTCGGGGTCCCCGGGGCGCCCACCCGGGCCGTCGGGCGGCCGCGGCGGGTCCACGTGCGGGACGTCGAGCTCCGCCTCGGGGGCGCGCGGGGGCATCGGCGGGGTGCCGCCGACGCCAGGGGTACCGCCACCACCGGGCGTGCCGCCACCACCAGGTGTGCCACCGCCACCGGGCGTGCCACCACCAGGCGTACCGCCGCCGCCCGGCACGCTGCCGCCGCCGGGAGGGGGGCCGTCCGGGGTGGTGCCGTCGCCCGGGCCCCGGGGGGGCGTGCCGTCCGGGGTCCGCGGCGTGCTCGGCGCGTCCGCGCCCGAGCGGCCGAAGCCCGGCAGGTCCAGCTCACGCAGCCGGCGCAGCAGCGGGCCGACCAGGTCGCCGAACCGGCGGAACAGCGT
>NZ_JBFTEP010000021.1:0-38374 GCF_047229365.1 Cellulomonas pasadenensis
AGGACGGGCCGTTCGACGTCGCCGGCAGCGACCTGCAGTTCACGGTCGACTGGACCACGAGCGGGCACACCGGCGCCCTCGCCCCGACCGCCGCCTCGGCCGCGCCCGGCGGCGTCGCCCTCGTCGGCGACCTGCAGAGCGAGCTCGGCTGCGCCGCCGACTGGGACCCGGCCTGCGCGGCGACCGAGCTCGCCCCGACCGACGTGCCGGGCCGGCACGCCGCCACGTTCCGCGTGCCGGCGGGCACGTGGGAGTGGAAGGTCGCGCTCGACGACGGCTGGGACGCCGCCTACGGCGCGGACGGCGGTGCGGCGAACACGCCGCTCGTCGTCGCCGGCCCGGCCGACCTGACGTTCACCCACGACGAGGCGACGCACCGCACGGCCGTCACGGTGACCGACCTGCGCGGCGGCTACACCGACGCCGACGCCGGGCTGGTCGCGGACCCGGTGCGCCACCCGGGCGCGGGGGAGCAGTTCTACTTCGTCATGACCGACCGGTTCGCCAACGCCGACCCGTCGAACGACACCGGCGGGCTGACGGGGGACCGGCTCGCCACGGGGCTCGACCCGACCGACAAGGGCTTCTTCCACGGCGGCGACCTCGCGGGCCTGCGCGAGCGGCTCGACTACGTCGAGGGTCTCGGCACGACCGCGATCTGGCTGACGCCGTCGTTCCTCAACCGCCCCGTGCAGGGCGAGGGCGCGAACGCCTCGGCCGGGTACCACGGCTACTGGGTCACCGACTTCACGCAGATCGACCCGCACCTGGGCACGAACGCGGAGCTCGAGGCGCTGATCGACGACGCCCACGCGCGCGGCATCGACGTCTACTTCGACATCATCACGAACCACACGGCCGACGTCGTCGACTACGCGGAGAAGCAGTACGGCTACGTCGAGCAGTCCGCCGAGCCGTACCGCGACGCGTCCGGTGAGGTGTTCGACCCGGCGTCGTTCGCGGGCACCGACGACTTCCCGGCCCTCGACCCGGCCACGTCGTTCCCGTACACGCCCGTGGTCGACCCCGCCGACGCGGACCTCAAGGTCCCGGGCTGGCTCAACGACCCGACTCTCTACCACAACCGCGGCAACTCGACGTGGACGGGTGAGTCGGTGACGTACGGCGACTTCGACGGCCTCGACGACCTCATGACCGAGCACCCGGACGTCGTGCAGGGCTTCGTCGACGTCTACGAGGCGTGGGTGGACCTCGGCATCGACGGCTTCCGCATCGACACCGTCAAGCACGTGAACCGCGAGTTCTGGGAGACGTTCACGACGGCGATCGCGGAGCACGCGGCGTCCGTCGGCAACCCCGACTTCTTCATGTTCGGCGAGGTGTACGACGCCGACGCGCGGCTCACCGCGCCGTACGTGCGCGACACCGACATGGACGCGATCCTCGACTTCTCGTTCCAGGCCGCCGCGGCCGGCTACGCCCGGGGCGGCTCCGCCGGCGCGCTGCGGGCGCTGTACGCGAGCGACGACCTCTACACGACGCCGACGAGCAACGCGCACGCGCTGCCCACGTTCCTCGGCAACCACGACATGGGCCGGATCGGCGTCATGGTCAAGGACGCCGGGCAGCCGCAGGAGCGGTCGGGCCTCGCGCACACGCTCATGTACCTCACCCGCGGGCAGCCGGTCGTCTACTACGGCGACGAGCAGGGCTTCGTCGGCGACGGGCCGCTCGACGGCAGGGACAAGGACGCCCGCCAGTCGCTGTTCGCGACGCAGGTGGACGAGTACGCCGACCAGGCGCTGCTCGACGGCACGACCGCCGGCTCCGTGGACCGGTACGACACGGACACCGCGCTGTACGCGCACGTCGCGCGGCTCGCGGAGCTGCGCTCGAGTACCCCGGCGCTGACCGCGGGGGCGCAGGTCGAGCGGTACGCCGACGGCCCGGTGTACGCGTTCTCCCGCGTCGGCGACGACGACGTCGAGCACCTCGTCGCGACGAGCAGCGCCGCCACCCCGACGACCGTCACCGTCGACACCCTCACGCCCGGCGCGCAGTTCACGCCGCTGCTCGCCACCTCCGGCACGGGCACGGTGCCGGCGGAGCCGGTCACCGCGGCGGAGGACGGCACGGTGTCCCTCACCGTCCCCGCCCTCGGCGCGCTCGTGCTGCGGGCCGACGCCCCGGTCACCGACGGCGGCGACGACGCGGTGACGCTCACCGTCCCCGGCCCGGGCGCCGCGGTGACCGGGACGGCACCGGTGGCCGCGCGGGTCGACGACGACGCGCTGGCCACCACGTCGTTCGCCTACCGGGTCGTCGGGGCGGACGCCTGGACGGCGCTCGGCACCGCCGAGACGACGTCGCCGCGCGTCTTCCACGACGTCACCGACCTGGCGCCCGGCACGCTCGTGGAGTACCGCGCGGTGCGCGAGGACGTCACCGGTCACCGGAGCGCCGCCTCCACGTTCGCGAGCGTCGGGGTGGCCGTCGACGGCGTCGTCCCGGAGCCCGAGCCGGAGCCGGAGAACCTCCTGGTGACGGTGCCGGGCAGCCACAACTCCGAGCTGGGGTGCGGCGGGGACTGGGTGGCGGACTGCCCCGCCGTGACGCTCGCGCGCGCGGGCGGCGAGGGCAGCACCGTGTACCAGGGCACGCTGTCGCTGCCGCCCGGCGAGTACGAGTACAAGGTGGCGATCGGCGGCGCGTGGACCGAGAACTACGGCGCGGGCGGCGTGCCCGGCGGGGCGAACATCCCGTTCACCGTGACCGGCGAGGGCGAGCAGGACGTCACGTTCGTCTACGACCACGCCACGCACCAGGTGACGTCGTCGGCGCAGGGGCCGTTGCTCACCCTGCCGGGCAGCGCGCAGAGCGAGCTCGGCTGCGCGGCGGACTGGGACCCGGCCTGCCTGGCCGCGGTGCTCATCGACGGCGACGCCGACGGGACGGCCGTCTTCACCGCGCGCGACCTGCCCGCCGGCTCGTACCTGGTGAAGGTCGCCCACGGCCTGTCGTGGGACGAGGACTACGGCGCCGGCGGCGTGCGCGGCGGGGCGAACATCCCGTTCACGACGCCCGGGGGCGTGCCCGTGACCTTCACGTACGACCTGGCCACGCACGTGCTCACCGTCGCGGCCGGTGACGCGGAGCCGCCGCTGCCGGGCACCGGCGAGGCCGCGGCCCACTGGGTGGCGCGCGACCTGCTGGCCTGGCCGGCGTCGTTCGTGGCGCCGGGGACGGAGGCGGCGGACCTGACCTTCACGCTGCACGGCGACCCGGCCGGCGGCCTCGACGTCGTCGACGGCGCGGTCACGGGGGGCGAGGAGCACCCGCTCACCGCGGTGGAGCTGCCTGCCGACGTGGCCGAGCGCTTCCCGGCGCTCGCCGGGTACGTCGGCCTGCGCCTCGACGCGGATCCCGCCACGGTGGAGCGGCTGCTCACGGGTGAGCTGCTCGTGCGCCAGGCGGCGGCCGACGGCACCGGGCAGGCGGTGACCGGCGTGCAGGTGCCGGGCGTGCTCGACGACCTGTACGCGGACCGCGCCACCGACCGCACCCTGGGGACGACGTGGCGCCGGGGCGCCCCGAGCCTCGCGCTGTGGGCGCCGACCGCGCAGGACGTCGACCTGCTGGTGTGGCCGGCCGACCGCAGGGGCCGTCTCGACACGGCCGCCGAGCCGACCCGCGTGGCGGCCGAGCGGCAGCGTGACGGGGCGTGGACGGTGTCGGGTGCGAAGGCCTGGGCCGGCGCCGCCTACCTGTGGGAGGTCACGGTCTACGCGCCGACCACCGGGAAGGTCGAGGTGAACCGCGTCACGGACCCGTACGCGGTGGCCCTCACCCGGAACAGCACCCACGGCGTGCTCGTCGACCTCGACGACCCGCGCTACCGGCCGAAGGAGTGGGAGAAGGCCGCCCAGCCCGTGGTGCGGCCCGTCGACCAGACGATCTACGAGCTGCACGTGCGCGACTTCTCGATCGCGGACGCCACCGTGCCCGAGCGGCTGCGCGGCACGTACGGCGCGTTCGCCGTGCGCCGCAGCGACGGGCGCGACCACCTGCGCCGGCTCGCCGACGCGGGCCTGACCACCGTGCACCTGCTGCCGACGTTCGACATCGCGTCGATCGAGGAGGACCGGTCGCGGCAGGCGACCCCGGGCTGCGACCTGGCGTCCCTGCCGCCGGACTCGACCGAGCAGCAGGCGTGCGTCACGGCGGTCGCCGGGCAGGACGCCTTCAACTGGGGCTACGACCCGTGGCACTGGACGGTCCCGGAGGGGTCCTACGCGGTCGACGCGACGGGCGGCGCCCGCCTCGCGGAGTTCCGCTCCATGGTCGGCGCGCTGCACGCCGACGGCCTGCAGGTCGTGCTCGACCAGGTGTTCAACCACACGGCTGCGAGCGGGCAGGACGCGAAGAGCGTGCTGGACCGCGTCGTCCCGGGGTACTACCACCGGCTGGACGCGACCGGTCAGGTCGAGACGTCCACCTGCTGCCAGAACGTCGCCACCGAGCACGCGATGGCCGAGAAGATGATGGTCGACTCCGTGGTGACCTGGGCCCGGGACCACAAGGTCGACGGCTTCCGGTTCGACCTGATGGGCCACCACTCGCGGCAGACGATGGAGCGGGTCCGCGCCGCGCTCGACGAGCTGACCCCGCGCCGCGACGGCGTGGACGGACGCAGGGTCTACCTGTACGGCGAGGGGTGGGACTTCGGGGAGGTGGCCGGGAACAGGCTGTTCGAGCAGGCCACGCAGGGCCAGCTCGGCGGTACCGGGATCGGCACGTTCTCCGACCGGCTGCGCGACGCCGTCCGCGGCGGCGGCCCGTTCGACGAGGACCCGCGCCTGCAGGGCCTCGGCTCGGGCGCGTACACCGACCCGAACGGCGCGCCGGTCAACGGCACGGAGGCGGAGCAGCTCGCCCGCGTGCGGCACCAGGCCGACCTCGTGCGCCTCGGCATGGCGGGCAACCTGCGCGACTTCCGGTTCCGCACGAGCGACGGGGAGCTCCGGCGCGGCGACCAGATCGACTACAACGGACGGCCGGCCGGGTACGCCGACTCCCCGGAGGAGGTCGTCACCTACGTCGACGCGCACGACAACGAGACCCTGTTCGACAACCTGTACCTGAAGCTGCCCCAGGACACCCCGATGGCGGACCGGGTGCGCATGAACACGGTCTCGCTGGCGACGACCGCGCTGGCCCAGACGCCGTCGTTCTGGCACGCGGGCGCGGACCTGCTCCGCTCGAAGTCGCTCGACCGCAACAGCTACGACTCGGGCGACTGGTTCAACCCGCTCGACTGGTCGCAGCAGACCAACGGGTTCGGGCGCGGCCTGCCGCCGGCACCCGACAACGAGGCGAAGTGGCCGTTCCAGCGGCCGCTGCTCGCCGACCCGGCGCTCGTGCCGACGCCGCAGGACATCGCCACCGCCGCCGACGCCGCGACGGAGCTGCTCGAGCTGCGTGCGTCCACCCGGCTGTTCCGGCTCGGCGACGCCCGGCTGATCCGGGAGAAGGTCACGTTCCCGGGCTCCGGCCCGGACGCGACGCCCGGCGTGGTCGTCATGCACGTCGACGACCGCACCGGCTACGACCGGTCCGCCGGGCGGTGGCGCACGGACGTCGACCGCCGCCTCGACGGCCTCCTCGTCGTCGTGAACGCCTCCGACGAGCCGACGACGCAGACGGTCGACGCGCTCGCGGGCCGCCGGTACGCGCTGTCGCCCGTCCAGCGGCACGGGTCCGACCCGGTCGTCCTCGGCACCACGTGGCAGCGGGCGGCCGGCACGGTGACGGTGCCGCCGCGGACGGTGGCGGTGCTGGTGGAGGAGGCGCCGCGCGTGCCGCCGTCGCTCGGGCGTCCGTACCCCGGTGGGGCGCTCGACGACGTCCTCGCGTGGTGGCGGGGCCTGCTCGACTAGACCGGACGGGTACCGCGCCGACGGACGCGCCGGGTTCATGCCTTCGGGGCATGAACCCGGCGCGTTGTCATGACCAGGCGTGACGCGGCGGAGGGACGTACAACGCGTTCGGATCACGCAGGACACGATGTGGTAACGGGAGTTGCGCAACTCAAGGCTTCAGGTCTTGAATCCAACCGACGCCGCGTCGCGTCGCCGGCACAGCAGCCGCGACGACGACCGGACCGGGCAACGGGTGCCCGGCCCGACTGCGGTACGAGAAGGAGCAGACAACGATGTCACTGGGTTGGAAGAAGGCTGCGACAGGTCTGGTCACCGCCGGTCTGCTCGTCGGGTCCCTCGCCGCGTGCAGCCAGGAGCGCGACTCCGGCTCGGACGGCGGCGACGCCTCGGCCGCGCCCGAGGAGACGCTGGTCGGCATCTCGATGCCCACCAAGAGCCTCGAGCGGTGGAACCGTGACGGCGCGCACCTCGACGAGCTGCTGCAGGGCGCGAGCTACGAGACGACGCTGCAGTACGCCGACAACAAGGTCGACCAGCAGATCACCCAGCTCGAGAACATGATCAACCAGGGCGCCGACGTCCTCGTGATCGCCCCCATCGACGGCACGACGCTGGGCCCGGTGCTCGAGCAGGCCGCGTCGCAGGACATCACGGTCATCGCCTACGACCGCCTCATCAACGACTCGGAGAACGTCGACTACTACGCGACGTTCGACAACTACGAGGTCGGCAAGATGCAGGGCGAGTACATCGTCGAGCAGCTCGACCTCGAGAACGCGGCGGGCCCGTTCAACCTCGAGCCGTTCGCCGGCTCGCCGGACGACAACAACGCCAAGTTCTTCTTCTCCGGCGCGTGGGACGTCCTCAAGCCGTTCGTGGACGAGGGCAAGCTCGTCGTCCCGTCGGGCAAGGCCCCGGCCTCGAACGACGACTGGCAGAGCATTGGCATCCAGGGCTGGGGCTCCGACTCCGCCCAGGCCGAGATGGAGAACCGCCTCAACTCGTTCTACGGCGGCGGCCAGCAGGTCGACGTCATCCTGTCCCCGAACGACTCGCTCGCGCTGGGCATCGCCCAGGCGCTCGCGGGCAACGGCTACGCGCCCGGCCCGGACTACCCGGTGCTGACCGGTCAGGACGCCGACCTCGCCAACGTGCAGAACATGCTCGCCGGCAAGCAGTCCATGACGGTCTGGAAGGACACCCGCACGCTGGGTGACCAGGTCGCGAAGATGGTCGGCCAGATCATCGAGGGCGACGAGGTCCAGGTCAACGACGAGGAGACCTACGACAACGGCGTGAAGGTCGTCCCGACCTACCTCCTGCCGCCCGTCGTCGTCACCCCGGACACGGTCGAGTCCTCGCTCGTCGACTCCGAGTTCTACACCGCGGACGACCTCGGTCTCTGACCGGCCCGGACGACCCGCACCCATCGGAACCGCTCGCTCGGCCGGTCCCGCCCCCGCCACCCGGCGGGGGCGGGGCCGGCCGGCCCGCGGCGGACCCTAGCTGAGGACACATGGACACCGAGCACATCCTCGAGATGCGCGGCATCACCAAGAAGTTCCCCGGCGTCGTGGCGCTGTCCGACGTCACCCTGGCCGTGCGGCGCGGGGAGATCCACGCCATCTGCGGCGAGAACGGCGCCGGCAAGTCGACGCTGATGAAGGTGCTCTCCGGCATCTACCCGCACGGGTCGTACGAGGGCGACATCGTCCTCGACGGCGAGGTCCAGGAGTTCCGCGGCGTGCGCGACTCCGAGCGGCGCGGCGTCGTCATCATCCACCAGGAGCTCGCGCTCTCGCCCTACCTGTCGATCGCCGAGAACATCTTCCTCGGCAACGAGCGCACCGAGCGCGGCGTCATCGACTGGAACCGCACGAACGCGGAGGCGGCGCGGCTCCTCGCGCGCGTCGGCCTCGACGAGCGCCCCGACACGAAGATCGTCGACATCGGCGTCGGCAAGCAGCAGCTCGTCGAGATCGCGAAGGCCCTGTCGAAGGAGGTGCGCCTGCTCATCCTCGACGAGCCCACCGCGGCCCTGAACGACGAGGACAGCGCGCACCTGCTCGGCCTGATCCGCGGCCTCAAGGACGAGGGCATCACGTCGATCATCATCAGCCACAAGCTGAACGAGATCGAGGCGATCGCCGACACCACGACCATCATCCGCGACGGGCAGACCATCGAGTCGATGCCGATGCACGGCGCCGAGCCGGTCACCGAGGAGCGGATCATCCGCGGCATGGTCGGCCGCCCGCTGGACAACCGGTTCCCGGAGCACGTGTCGACGGTCGGCGCCGAGGTCCTGCGCATCGAGGACTGGACCGTGCACCACCCCGTCGACCAGAGCCGCAAGGTCGTCGACGGCGCCAACCTCGTCGTCCGCCGCGGTGAGATCGTCGGCCTCGCCGGCCTCATGGGCGCGGGTCGCACCGAGCTCGCGATGAGCGTCTTCGGCCGGTCCTACGGCTCGCACATCAGCGGGCGGCTGTACAAGGACGGCGCGGAGATCCAGGCGTCCACGGTGCAGCAGGCCATCAACCACGGCATCGCGTACGCGACCGAGGACCGCAAGCGGTACGGCCTGAACCTCATCGACACGATCGAGCGGAACGTGTCCGCGTCGGCGCTCGGCAAGCTGTCCCGCCTGGGCGTCGTCGACCGGCAGGGCGAGGGCCGCGTCGCGGAGCAGTACCGCCGCGACATGAACATCAAGGCGCCCAGCGTGGCGTCGGTCGTCGGCAAGCTGTCCGGCGGCAACCAGCAGAAGGTCGTGCTGAGCAAGTGGATCTACGCGGATCCGGACGTGCTCATCCTCGACGAGCCGACGCGCGGCATCGACGTCGGCGCGAAGTACGAGATCTACACGATCATCAACCGGCTCGCGGACGCCGGTAAGGGCGTGCTCGTCATCTCCTCGGAGCTGCCCGAGCTGCTCGGCATCTGCGACCGCATCTACGCGCTCAGCCAGGGCCGCGTCACGGGCGAGGTCGCCCGCGCCGACGCCTCGCAGGAGCGCCTCATGCACTACATGACGATGGACAAGGACGGGATCGCCCGATGAGCACCAGGACCGAGGTCAACATCTCCTCCCCGACGCCGCCGGACCTCCCGCGGCAGTCGATCGGGCAGCGCCTGCAGGGCCTGGGCGGCAACGCCCGCCAGTACGGCATCTTCGGCGCGCTCATCGTCATCGTCCTGCTGTTCCAGGTCCTGACGGACGGCAAGCTGCTGCTCGCCAACAACGTCGCGGCCCTGTTCCAGCAGAACGCCTACGTCATGATCCTGGCCATCGGCATGGTCATGGTGATCGTCGCCGGGCACATCGACCTGTCGGTCGGCTCGGTGGTCGCCTTCGTCGGCGGCGTGGTCGCCGTGAGCATGCGCGACTTCGACGTCCCGTGGGTCGTGGCGGTGCTGCTCGGCATCGCGATCGGCGGCGTCGTCGGCGCGTGGCAGGGCTTCTGGGTCGCGTACGTCGGGGTGCCCGCGTTCATCGTCACCCTCGCGGGCATGCTCGTGTTCCGCGGGCTCGCGCTCGCGGTCGTCGGTGAGACCGTCGCGGGCCTGCCGGCGTCGTTCATCGCGATCTCGAAGGGCTCCCTGCCCAACGTGCTCGGCTTCGCGTCGAACATGGACGTGGTCACGCTGCTCATCGGCGCGCTCGCCGTCGCGGCGATCGTGGTCTCCCAGCTGCGGGCGCGCACCTCGCTGCGCAAGCACGACCTGCACGTCGAGGCCATGGGCCTGTTCGTCACCAAGCTCGCGCTCATCGCGGTCGGCATCGGGGTCCTCACCGTCATCCTGTCGTTCTCGGCCGGTGGCACCCCGATCGTGCTGGTGCTCGTCGGCGTCCTCGTCGTCGCGTACTCGTTCCTCATGGGGCGCACGGTGTTCGGCCGGCACATCTACGCGATCGGCGGCAACCGCCTCGCGGCGGGCCTGTCGGGCGTCAACACGCGCCGCGTCGACTTCTGGATCTTCGTGAACATCGGCCTGCTCGCCGGTGTGGCGGCCGTCGTGACGACGGCCCGCTCGGGTGCGGCCACCGCCGGCGCCGGCGCCAACTTCGAGCTCGACGCCATCGCCGCGTGCTTCATCGGCGGCGCGGCCGTCACCGGCGGCATCGGCCGGATCTCCGGCGCGATCATCGGTGCGCTCATCATGGGCGTGCTCAACATGGGCCTGTCGATCATGTCGGTCGACCCGTCCTGGCAGGCCGTGATCAAGGGCCTCGTGCTGCTGCTCGCGGTCGCGTTCGACCTGATCAACAAGCGGCGCGCGGGCACGCGCTAGCGCGCCGGTCCGCACGCACGGAACGGTAGGTTGCCCCGGTGAGCAGGCGGGCGGCGGCAGCGGGCTCGCAGTCGTCCCTGCGGGAGGCGAACAAGGCGCTCGTGGTCTCCACGGTGCAGCGCTACGGGGGCCTCACGCAGGTCGAGCTCGCCGCCGCCACCGGCCTGTCGGCAGCCACGGTGTCGACGATCGTCCGCGACCTCCTGGCCGCGGGGGTCGTCGACACCGCCGTCACCACCCGCAGCGGGCGGCGTGCCCAGATGGTCACGCTCGCCCGCCGCGTGGGCCTCGCGGTCGGCATCCAGATCGGCCACCGGCACCTGCGCGTCGTGCTCGGCGACTTCGCCCACGAGGTCGTCGCCGAGCAGTCGCTCCCGCTGCCGCACGAGCACCGCTCCGACACGAGCCTGGACCGCGCGGCGCTGCTCGTCGTCGACCTGCTCGAGCGCATCGGCAGCGAGCTCGACGAGGTCGTGGGCATCGGCATCGGCGTGCCCGCGCCCGTCGACGCCAGCACCGGCATGGTCTCCGTGCCCGGCGTGCTCCGCGGCTGGGAGGGCGAGCACCTCGCGCAGGTCGTCGGCAAGCGGCTCGGCCGCCCGGTGCACGTCGACAACGACGCGAACCTCGGCGCGCTCGCCGAGTACACCCTCGGCGCCGCCCGGGGGTACCGCGACGCCGTGTACGTGCGCGCGTCGTACGGCACGGGCGGCGGCATCGTCATCAACGGCCGCGTCCACCGCGGCTTCGCCGGCACCGCGGGCGAGATCGGGCACGTGCAGGTCGACCCCCAGGGGCTCATCTGCCGGTGCGGCTCGCGCGGCTGCCTCGACACGGTCGTCGGGGCCGCCGCCCTCGTGGAGCCCCTCCGTGCGAGCCAGGGGCCGCTGACGCTGCGCGACGTCATCGCGCGCGCCCGGGACGGCGACCCCGGCACCGCACAGGTCGTCGCCGACGCGGGCGCGACGATCGGTGCCGTCGTCGCCGGCCTCGGCATGGCGGTGAACCCGCAGTGCGTCGTGGTCGGCGGCGAGCTCGCCGAGACCGGCGAGGTGCTGCTGCAGCCGATGCGCGACGCGATCCGGCGCCGCGTGCTGCTCAACCAGATCGCGCCGCTCGAGGTGGTGCCCGCCGAGCTCGGCGGCCGGGCGGAGGTGGTGGGCGCGCTCGTCCTGGCGCTGCAGTCCGCCGACGTGCCGGTGCGGGTGGAGGACGCGGCGGACCTCTCCGTCGCGGGACCGGTGGGGGACGGCGAGCACGACCCGCACGACGAGCGTGCGCAGGACGAGGACGACAGACGGGCGGCCGTCGGTTGACGACGCCGGGACGGGGGGATTCACTGCACGTGTCACGTGCCCGACGGGGAGCAGGTGGACCGGAGATGGTCGAGAGGACGCGCACGCCGTTGCTGTCGATGCGCGGCATCACCAAGCGGTACGGCGCCGTCGAGGCGCTGGTCGACGTCGACCTCGAGGTGCACGCGCACGAGGTCGTGGCGCTGGTCGGCGACAACGGCGCGGGCAAGTCGTCGCTCGCGAAGGTCGTCGCGGGCGTGCTCGTACCGGACTCCGGCCTGGTCGAGATCGACGGCGTACCCGTGACGATCCCGAACCCGAAGGCCGCGCAGCGCCTCGGCGTCGCGACGGTGTTCCAGGACCTGGCGCTGTGCGACAACCTCGACGTCACCGCGAACCTGTTCCTCGGCCGCGAGATGCGCAGCGCCGGGGTCATGCAGGACAGCCGGATGGAGGCGATGGCGCGGTCCGTGCTGCGCGACCTGACGAGCCGCGTGCCGTCGGTCCGCACGCCGCTGTCGCACCTGTCCGCCGGGCAGCGGCAGTCCGTCGCGATCGCGCGCACGCTGCTCGGCTCGCCGCGACTCGTCGTCCTCGACGAGCCGACGGCCGCCCTGTCGGTCGCGCACACCGCCGAGGTGCTCACGTACATCGAGCGGCTGCGGGAGCTCGGCCTCGGCGTCATCCTCATCAGCCACAACATGAACGACGTGCGGGCGGTGTCCGACCGTGTCGAGGTGCTGCGGCACGGGCGCAACAACGGCTCGTTCGACGCCCAGACGGCGAGCTACGAGGAGATCATCGGCGCCGTCACCGGCGCGTCCCGCGTGGGTCGCCCGCTCCGGCCGGTGACCGCCGCGAGCTGAGCTCCGCGAGCCGACTCCCGCGAGCCGGGCGTCGGCTGTGCGTGCGAGCCGGGCGTCGTCCGTCTCGTCGCCGGGCTGGTCGCGGGCTCGTCGCCGGGGAGAGCGGCGGACGCACGCCCGCCCGCCGCGGTGCCGGTGACCGGCGCCGCGACGGGCGGGTGCGCGGGGGCCCGGTCGGCGTCCACGGCCGGGCTGACCCGTGAGGTCGTGCTGCGGGCGTCAGGCCGCGGCACGCGCCCCGGCGACCGAGCGCAGGCCCAGGCCGCCGAGCAGGAAGCCCACGCCGATGCCGACGAGGGCGGTCGCGACGCCGAACGCGACGACCGAGGTGAGCAGCGACGCGCGCAGGAAGGTGCCCGTCGTCGCCATGTCGCGCAGCGGGTCGTCGCGGTCGAGCTCGGCGTACGAGCGCCCGTCGGTCGCGGCGAGGACGTCGCTGCGGATCGCCTCCGTCTGCGCCCACGCCTCCCAGGGGGTGTCGAGCGCGGCCCCGACGAACGCGGGCGCGCTCTCGGCGACCGTCACGCCCTCGCTCGACAGGCCGGCCGCGGTGACGGCCCACGTGCCGGCACCGCCGAGCACGAAGAGCGCTCCCAGCACGAGGAGCAGGGTCGCGACGACGCGGGCGCCGCGCGGGGCGGGTGCGGCCGGGCGGTCCGCGCCCGCGAAGCGGTCGGTGAGCGCGGTGCCGGCCGTGCCGGCGGGCGTGGTGGACGTGGTGGCGGGTGTGGACATGGGATGACCCCCTGGCTGTCGGCGGCGGTGCGTGGCCACCCTGGCGTGCGCCGGGGCGGCCCCGCACCGTCACGAAACGGTTATGTCGGTCGGACGTGCACGGATCGGACGTCCACCCGTCAGACGAGGGAGCAGGCCGTTCCGTTCAGGGCGAACCCGGTCGGGGTGCCGTTGGTGCCGGTGTGGGTGCCGTTGAAGCCGATCTGGACCGAGCCGCCGGCGGGGATCGTCCCGTTCCAGGCGGCGGGGCGGGCGCTGACCTGCGCGCCGGACTGCGTGACGACCGAGCTCCACGCCTGCGTCACCTGCTGCCCCGACGGGAACGCCCACGTGAGCGTCCAGCCGGTGACCGCGGCGGTGCCGGTGTTGCGGACCGTCACGGTGGCCGTGAAGCCGGTGTTCCACTGGTTGACGCCCCACGTGACGGAGCAGGCGCCGGTGGGCGTCGCGGTCGGGGTGGACGTGGGTGTGGCCGTCGGCGTCGGCGTGGGCGTGGGCGTGGCGGTGGGGGTGACCGTGGGCGTCGGGGTGGGCGACGTCGTCGGCCCCGGCCGGTCGAGGCCGAAGAAGCGGATCGCGGCGGCGGCGTCGACGGGCAGGTTGTGGGACGTGTTCGCCAGGCTGTTCGCCTCGAGCGGCGCCTGGTCACCCGTGCCGCCGTAGCGCTGCCGCGTGCGGTTGCCGATCGTCTCCGTGGACGCCGGCGTGCTCGGCAGCCCGAGCACGTCCGTCCACTGCTTGACCGCCTCGCCGTGGTTGACGTAGCTCAAGGTCTCGTCGTTCACGCCGTGCCACAGCTGCACGCGCGGGCGCGGCCCGGTGTACCCAGGGTACGCGGCGCGCGCGGCGTCGCCCCACAGCCGCGCCGACTGCACGCGGCGCCCCTGCGCGCACTCGCTGTTCCAGCCGGCCTGCGCGGTGGTGCCGGGCTTCGGCTGGTTGGTCACGAAGCACGTCGCGGGCACGCCGGCGAAGGCCGCGCCGGCCGCGAACACGTCGGGGTACGCGGCGAGCAGCAGCTGCGTGGTCATGGCCCCCGACGACACGCCCGTCACGAAGACGCGGCTCGTGTCGGTGGCGTACCGGGACTGCACGTGCCGCACCATCTGCACGATGCTCTGCGGGTCGCTGCCCCCGTCGCGCACGAGCGCGTTCGCCGACGACACGTCGAAGCAGTTCCCGGGCCGGTTCGTGCTCGGGTAGATCGCGATGAACCCGTGCTGCGAGGCGAGCTCGTCGAACTGCGCGCCGCTGTACATCGCCTGCGCGCTGCCCGTGCAGTAGTGCACGACGACGAGGACGCCGGGGTTCGCGGGCAGCCGGTCGGGGACGAACAGGTGCATCCGCAGGCCGCCCGGGTTGGTGCCGAAGCCGGACACCTCGACGAGCGACGCCGCCTGCGCGGGCAGCGCCGTGGCGGTGAGCGCGGCGCCGCCGGCGGCCGCCAGGGCGAGCGCCGCGACGGCGGCGGTGAGCCGCCGGCGTGCGGTGCGCAGCACGCGGAACGGGTGCATCGGTGTCCTCCTCGACGCCGGGTGCCGTCGCGGTGGCCCGCGACGCGGACGTCGATATCGATATCGAAACGCCCGCGGGTCAGCATGCCGACGTCGCAGCCGCGACGCACCCACCCGAAACGCTTCGTAACTCCGGCCCGTGCCGCGGGCGCACCCCGCGGGTCAGCCGTCCCCGTCGCCGCCCGAGGCCGTCCCGACGCCCCCGGTGCAGCGGGCGGCGGTCAGCGGAAGACGATCGTCCGGTGGCCGTCGAGGAGGACGCGGTGCTCGGCGTGCCAGCGCACGGCGCGTGCGAGGGCGCGCCGCTCGACGTCCTGGCCCAGGCGCACCATGTCCTGCTCCGTCCGCGTGTGGTCCACGCGCTCGACGTCCTGCTCGATGATCGGGCCCTCGTCGAGGTCGCCGGTCACGTAGTGCGCCGTGGCGCCGATGAGCTTCACGCCGCGGTCGTGGGCCTGCGCGTAGGGGCGCGCGCCCTTGAACGACGGCAGGAACGAGTGGTGGATGTTGATGACGCGACCCGCGAGGGCGCGGCACAGGTCGTCGGAGAGGATCTGCATGTAGCGCGCGAGCACGACCAGCTCGACGTCGAGCTCCTCGACGAGCGCGAGCAGCCGCGCCTCCGCGTCCGCCTTGGTCGCCGCGGTGACGGGGACGTGGTGGAACGGGATGTCGTAGAACCCGGCCATCGGTGCCAGCACCTCGTGGTTCGACACCACCGCGACGAGCTCGACCGGCAGGTCCTCGGAGCGCTGGCGGAACGCCAGGTCGTTGAGGCAGTGCGCCGCGGTGGACACCATGACGAGCGTGCGCACCTTGCGGCCCGCGACGTCGAGGTGCCACTGCATCCCGAACCGGCCGGCCAGCTCGGTCATGGCGGCGCGCAGCTCGTCGTGCGTCGCGGCCGACGTCACCTGCACGCGCATGAAGAACAGCCCCGACAGGGCGTCCCCGAACTGCTGCGACTCGGTGATGTTGCCGCCGTGCTCGGCCAGCACCCCGGCGACGGCCGCGACGATGCCGGGACGGTCGGGGCACGACAGCGTCAGGACCCAGTGCGTGGTCAGCTCATCCGAGGTGTGGGACACGAGCGCCCAGAGTAGTGCGCCGCGCCGGACGGCTGACACGATGAGCCGCATGACGCAGGCCGACCTCGACATCCGCCCGGTCACCACCGACGACGCGGGCGAGCTGCTGACGCTGCGCCGCGCGGCGTTCGTGACCGAGGCCCAGCAGTACGGCGACCCCCACATCCCGCCGCTCACGCAGACGCTGGAGGAGCTCGTCGCCGACCTCGGCGCGGACGGCGTCATCACGCTCGGCGCGTGGCAGGGGCACCGGCTCATCGGGTCGATCCGCGTGCTCGTCGAGGGCGCCAAGGCGACGCTCGGCCGCTTCGCGGTCGCCCCCGACCTGCAGGGCAGGGGCGTGGGCACCGAGCTGCTCACGGCGATCCTCCCGTACCTCCCGGAGGGCATCGAGGAGGTCTGGGTGTTCACCGGCCGGGACTCGGTGCAGAACATCGCCCTGTACGCGAAGGCCGGGTACGAGCACCAGCACGACCAGACGGCGGGCGACCTGACGTACGCGTACCTGCGCAAGCTGCTCGGCGACGGGGAGCCGGCCCAGGCCTGAGGCGCCCGTCGACGGCGCGATCGGTCAGCGCGCCCCGGTCGTGACCGGGGCGGCGTCCGGCGCCACGGGCACGGCGGCGCGGCGACGCGCGAGCAGGCGCCCGGCGGCCGGCTGGCCGAGCACCACGCCGGCGAGCACCGCGACGACCCCGGCGACCTGCAGGGGCGTGAGGTGCTCGCCGCCGAGCGCGAGCCCGACGACGACGCCGGTGAGGGGGTTGAGCAGCCCGACGAGCCCGACGGCGCCGGCCGGGAGGCGGCGCAGCGCGCCGAACCACGCGACGTAGGCGAGCGCGGTGGCGACGAGGGACACGTACGCGATGCCGGCCCAGCCGCGCGCGTCGAGCACCGGGGGAGCGCCCTCGGCGACGGCGGCCACGGGGACGAGCAGCAGACCGCCCGCGACGAGCTGCCACGACGTCGACGCGAGCACGTCGACGTCGTCCTTCCACCGGGTGGCGAGCACGAACCCGACGGACGACATCACCATCGCGGTGCCGCCGGCGAGCACGCCGACGGGGTCCACCGCGACGGCGCCGGTGACGAGCATCGCGACGACGCCGAGGAGGCCGACCACCGCACCCAGCACGGCGGCGGCGCGCGGCCGCTGACCCAGCAGCGGCCAGGCGATGAGCATGAGGACGAACGGCGCGACCGCCATGACGGTCGAGGCGACCGACGTCGGCAGCAGCTGCGCGGCGACGTAGACGAGCACGAAGAACGCGCTCATGTTGAGCGCGCCGAGCACGAGCGACCGCCACCACCAGCGGCCGCGGGGTGCCTGCCGCGCGAGCGCGAGCAGGACGAGACCGGAAGGCAGCGCGCGCAGCACCGAGCCCCACAGCGGGGCGTCGGCGGGGAGCGTGTGCCGCGTGACGTAGTACGCGGCGCCCCAGGAGACCGGGGCGAGCGCGGCGACGAGCGACCAGCGCCAGGTAGTTTCCACGGAAGACAAGTTATCTGACCGGGAAGATAAGATCCACCCATGACGGCTGCCGACCTCCCGCCCGACTTCGTCGACGGCGTCCGCGCGGCGTGGACCCGCGAGCGGCCCGACCTCGACGTCCGCACGCAGGGCGTGTTCGGGCGCCTGAGCCGCGTCGGGCTCCGCGTCCACGACGAGCTCGTCGCCGTGTACCGGCGGCACGGCCTGGCGGAGGGCGACTTCGACGTCCTGGCCACGCTCCGCCGCGCCGGCGCCCCCTACGCGCACTCGTGCGGCGAGCTCGCGGAGCACACGCTCGTCACGAGCGGCGGGATGACCAAGCGCGTCGACCGGCTCGAGGGCGCAGGGCTGGTACGCCGTCGGGTGAGCGAGCACGACGGCCGCGGTCGCGTCGTGGAGCTGACCGAGCGCGGCCGCGACGTCATCGACGCCGCGTTCACGGACCACGTCGCCAACCAGCACCGCCTGCTGGCGCTCCTCGACGAGGGCGACGCCGAGGTCCTCGAGGTCGTCCTCAAGCGCTGGCTGGCGCGGCTGGAGGACCTGCCGCCGACGTCGTGACGCGCGCCGCCGTGCCCGCGGGACCGACGGCCCGGGCACCTGCGCACCCCGCGCCGACGGTCCCGGGGCGACCCGCCGCCGCGTCGTGAGACGGCCCGTCGGCGCCGACCTCGGTTGCTAGGCTGTGCGGGTCGTGACTGGCGCAACGGGTGGGTCACCACCGGGGAGCGACGCAGCAGCTGGACCAACGGGTCGGACGCCTGGGCCCCTCGGTCACCCCACACCGGCACTCCGTGTGTGCGGGTGCCCGGTGCGCCCGCACGGTTGACTGCGACAGGAGCCCAGCATGAGCGACAGCCTGCTCGACCAGAACATCTCCGAGCTCGACCCCGAGATCGCCGCCGTCCTCGACGGCGAGCTCGCCCGCCAGCAGGACACGCTCGAGATGATCGCGAGCGAGAACTTCGTCCCGCGCGCCGTCCTGCAGGCGCAGGGCTCCGTGCTCACCAACAAGTACGCCGAGGGCTACCCGGGCCGCCGCTACTACGGCGGCTGCGAGCAGGTCGACGTCGCGGAGACCATCGCGATCGACCGCGCCAAGGCGCTGTTCGGCGCCGAGCACGCCAACGTCCAGCCGCACTCGGGCGCGACGGCCAACGCGGCCGTGCTGCACGCGCTCATCAGCGCCGGCGACAAGATCCTCGGCCTCGACCTCGCGCACGGCGGCCATCTCACGCACGGCATGCGCATCAACTTCTCGGGCAAGCTCTACGACGTCGCCGCGTACGGCGTCGACCCGCAGACGTTCCGCGTCGAGCCGGAGGCGGTCCGCAAGGCGGCGCTCGAGCACCGCCCCGACGTCATCATCGGCGGCTGGTCCGCGTACCCCCGCCACCTCGACTTCGCGGCGTTCCGCGAGATCGCGGACGAGGTCGGCGCCAAGCTCTGGGTCGACATGGCGCACTTCGCCGGTCTCGTCGCCGCGGACCTGCACCCGTCGCCGGTGCCGCACGCCGACGTCGTGTCCTCCACCGTCCACAAGACGATCGGCGGCCCGCGCTCCGGCTTCATCCTGTCGCGCGAGGAGTACGCCAAGAAGATCGACTCCGCCGTCTTCCCGGGCCAGCAGGGCGGCCCGCTCATGCACGTGATCGCCGCGAAGGCCGTCGCGTTCAAGGTCGCGGGCACGGACGACTTCAAGGACCGCCAGCAGCGCACGATGGACGGCGCCCGCATCATCGCCGAGCGCCTCACCGCGCCGGACGTCGCCGCGGCCGGCGTCTCCGTCCTCACCGGCGGCACCGACGTCCACCTCGTGCTCGTCGACCTGCGCCACTCCGCGCTCGACGGCCAGCAGGCGGAGGACCTCCTGCACGCGGTGGGCGTGACGGTCAACCGCAACGCCGTCCCGTTCGACCCGCGCCCGCCGCGCGTCACGTCCGGCCTGCGCATCGGCACGCCCGCGCTCGCGACCCGCGGTCTCGGCGACGCCGAGTTCACCGAGGTCGCCGACATCATCGCGACCGCGCTGGTGGAGGGCTCCGGTGCGGACGTCGACGCGCTGCGCGCCCGCGTGCGCAAGCTGACCGAGGCGTTCCCGCTGTACGCCGGCCTGCGGCAGTACTGAGCGGGGGAGGACCGATGACCGCCCAGAAGCTGGACGGCACCGCCACCGCGGCGGCGATCAAGGGCGAGCTGACGCAGCGCGTCGCCGCGCTCGCGGACCGCGGCGTCGTGCCCGGGCTCGGCACGCTGCTCGTCGGCGACGACCCGGGCTCGCGCTGGTACGTCGCCGGCAAGCACAAGGACTGCGCCGAGGTCGGCATCGCGTCGATCCGGGAGGACCTGCCCGCCGACGCGACGCAGGAGGAGATCGAGGCGGCCGTGCGCCGGCTGAACGACGACCCGGCGTGCACCGGGTTCATCGTGCAGCTGCCGCTGCCCGCGGGCATCGACACGCACCGCGTGCTCGAGCTCATCGACCCGGCCAAGGACGCCGACGGCCTGCACCCGACCAACCTCGGGCGGCTCGTGCTGCGGGTCAACGAGCCCGTCACGTCCCCGCTGCCGTGCACGCCCGCCGGCATCGTCGAGCTCCTGCGCCGGCACGGCGTCGAGCTGCGCGGTGCCGACGTCGTCGTCGTCGGCCGCGGCGTCACGGTGGGCCGCTCGATCGGCCTGCTGCTCACGCGGCGCGAGATCAACGCGACCGTCACGCTCACGCACACGGGCACGGTCGACCTCGCCGAGCACACCCGGCACGCGGACGTCGTCATCGCCGCCGCCGGCGTGCCCGGGATCGTCACGGCGGACCTCGTGAAGCCGGGTGCCGTGGTCGTCGACGTGGGCGTCTCGCGCGCCGTCGACCAGGCGACCGGCAAGAGCCGCGTGGTCGGCGACGTCGACCCCGGCGTGTGGGACGTCGCGTCGTGGGTGTCGCCCAACCCGGGCGGCGTCGGGCCGATGACGCGGGCCATGCTGCTGCAGAACGTCGTCGACACCGCGGAGCGGCTCGTCGCCGGGGCGCCGGCCGGCTGACGCGCACGCCACGTGCGGAGGGCCCCGGGTGCGCGCGCGCCCGGGGCCCTCGTCGTCGTGCCCGTCGCCCGTGTGCCGATGACGTCGTGCCGATGACTTCGTGCCGGCCGCCGGGTCTGCCCCGATGACACCCGCACGCAGCGAAGGAGCACGACGATGGGCGCCGTCCGCACGCACCTGTGGTTCCCCGAGCGCGGTCACGAGGCCGCGCAGTTCTACGCCTCGGTGATCCCGAACTCCCGCATCACGTCGGTCGTCGCCGCCCCGCCCGGGGTGCCGGACGTGCCCGAGGGCGAGCCGTTCGTCGTCGAGCTCGACCTCGACGGGCACGCCGTGACGATCCTCACGGCCGGGCCCGCGTTCCGCCTCGACGAGGCGTTCTCGCTGTACCTGGTCGTCGACACCCAGGACGAGGTCGACCACTACTGGGAGGCCCTCACGGCCGACGGCGGCGAGCCCGGCCAGTGCGGCTGGCTGAAGGACCGGTTCGGGGTGTCGTGGCAGGTCGTGCCCCGCATGCTCGACGAGCTGTGGGACCGCCCCGACGCCGCGGGCGTGCAGCGCGCGATGCAGGTGATGCTCGGCCAGAAGAAGCTCGAGATCGCGCCGCTGGAGGCCGCGTACGCGGGCTCGTGACGGTCGCCCCGCCGCCGTGGGGGCGCCCCCCCGGGGGCCCCGGCGGGGCGGGGGGGGGGGGGGGGTGGGGGCGGGGGGGGGGGGGGCGCGCGCGCGCCCCCCCCCCCCCCCCCCCCCCCCCCCCCCCCCCCCCCCCCACGGCGATGTCGGTGGGGTGGGGGAGGATGTCCCGGTGCTGACCGTCGCCTCCGTCAACGTCAACGGCATCCGGGCCGCCTTCCGCCGTGGCATGCAGGAGTGGCTCGACGTCCGCAAGCCCGACGTGCTGCTGCTGCAGGAGGTCCGTGGCTCGGACGAGATCCTCGCCGACCACCTCGCGCCCGGGACGTGGCACCTCGCGCACGAGGAGGCGGAGGCCAAGGGCCGCGCCGGCGTCGCGATCGCGTCCCGCGTGCCCATGAGCGCGGTGCGCATCGGCCTCGGCACGGGCGTCACCGGCGACTCCGGACGCTGGGTGGAGGCGGACCTCGAGCTGCCCGCCGAGGGCGGGCGCCCCGCCCGGGCGCTCACCGTGGTGTCCGCGTACATCCACTCGGCGACGGCGGGGACGCCGTCGATCGACGAGAAGTACGCGTTCCTCGAGCGCGTCACCGCCCGCATGCGCGAGCTGCAGGACGGTGGCCGCCTCGCCGTCGTGGCCGGTGACGTCAACATCGCGCACCGCGAGGTCGACATCAAGAACTGGAAGGGCAACCTGACGAAGGCGGGCTTCCTGCCCGAGGAGCGGGCCTACCTCGACCGCTGGTTCGACGAGCTCGGCTGGCGGGACCTCGGGCGTGACCTCGGCGGCCCCGGTCCCGGCCCGTACACGTGGTGGTCGTGGCGCGGCAAGGCGTTCGACAACGACGCGGGCTGGCGCATCGACTACCAGATCGCGACGCCGGCGCTGGCCGAGCTCGCGCGCACCGCCACCGTCGACCGGGCCGCGACCTACGACGCCCGGTTCTCCGACCACGCGCCGCTGGTCGTCGAGTACGACCTCTGACGCGCGCGCGGGCGGCGGTCGCCGCCGCCCGCGCGTCCGCGCCGGTCAGTACCGGATCGCGTCGATCACCTTGACGCGCACGGCCACCGTCGCCGGCAGGATCCCGGCCAGCGCCCCGACGGCCGTCGCGCACGCCATGCCGACGAGCGCCGCCGACACCGGGAACGGCGGGCGGTCCTGCAGGCCGCCGAACAGCGTGTCGGCCGGGATGTTCTTCACCACGGCGACGGCGACGACGACGCCGACCAGCCCCGCGACGACGGTCGCGACCACCGACTCGAGCAGGACCCCGACGAAGATCCGGCCCGACGTCGCGCCGAACGAGCGGCGGATGCCGATCTCGCGGATCCGGTACCGGACGGTCACGAGCGCGATGTTGACCAGTCCCAGCCCGCCGAGCAGCAGTGCGAACGCGCCGACGCCCAGCACGACCCACCGCGTCGCGCCGTCGAGCATCGCCGTGCCGGTGCTGCGGTTGTCCCACGTGCTCACGTCCCAGCCGGGGACCGCCGCCGCCACCTCGCTCTGCAGGCGCGGCATCAGCTCGTCGACGATCTCCGGCGGCACCCACAGGCTCAGGGTCGGTGCGGGCTGCCCGTACGTCGGCGTGGCGTCGGGCGTGTACCAGCGGACGAGCTGGTCGTAGAGGACGTACGCCTCCGCCGGGTAGTCGGGCCCGCTCCACCGGTTCTCCACCACGCCCACGACCGTGCTCCGCACGGGCGCGACGTCGCCGAGCTGCACGGTCACCGGCTCGGACAGGTCCGCGACGCCGAGCCGGTCGAGGAACGCACGGTTCACGACGAGCTGCGGCGCGAGCGACTCGACGTCGACGTCGACGAACCAGCGGCCCTCGGTGACCTGCACGCGCTGCATCGTGCCGAGGTCCGGGTCGACCGCGCGCACGTCCGCCGGGCGCGTGCCGTCGGGGAAGCGGAACGGCACCTGGGTGCGCCAGTCCCGGCTGGCCCACGAGATGTCGTAGCGCTCGAGGACCCGCGCGTACTCCGCCTGCAGCGCGGCGGGGGCGGCCGACTGCTCCCCGCGCGGCCACGCGTCGACGCTCACGGTCACCTGGCGGCCCACGTCGCGGTCGCCCTGCTCCTGGAACGCCTGCGACAGCATCTGCACCGCCGCCGTCACGCCGGTGATCGCGGCGACCGCCGCGGCGACGCCGATGAGCGCGAGCAGCACGCGCAGCCTGTGGATGCGCAGCTCGTCCCACGCCTCGACGACGGCGCCCACGAACCCGGTCACGGCTGCACCTCCGCGGGCACGGACGGGCCGAGCTCGGGCACGTGCGTGCGGCCGGTGGGCAGGTGCGTCGGCACGTCCCCGACCCAGTCGGCGACGCGCCCGGCGCCACCCACGTCGACGGGCACGAGCACGCCGTCGGCCAGCCGGTAGTGCCGCGAGGCCCGGGCCGCGACGGCGAGGTCGTGCGTGATCGTCACGAGCGCGGCGCCGGTCTCGGACGCCACGTCGTCGAGCAGGTCCATGATCTGCTGGCCCGTCTCGACGTCGAGGGCGCCGGTCGGCTCGTCGGCGAGGATGACGCGCGGCCCGCGGACGAGCGCGCGGGCGACGGCGACGCGCTGCTGCTCGCCGCCGGACAGCTTCTCCGGCATCGTGTCGAGCCGGTCGCCGAGCCCGACCCGGTCGAGCATGGCGGCCGCCAGGTCGCGCCGGCGCCAGAACTGGCGCCCCTGCGCGTACAGCAGCGGTGCGGCGACGTTCTCGAGCGCGGTGCGGCCGGGCAGCAGCTGGAACTGCTGGAACACGAACCCGAAGTCCTGCCCGCGGCGGCGCGTGCGGCGCCGGTTCGACAGCGCGGTGACGGGCGTGCCCTCCAGCAGGTACTCGCCCGACGTCGGCGCGTCGAGCAGACCGAGGATGTTGAGCAGCGTCGACTTGCCCGTGCCGGACCGGCCGACGACGGCGACGTGCTCGCCGGCGGCCACGTCCAGGCTGACCCCGCGCAGGATGTGCAGGACGCGGTCGTCCGGCAGCAGGACGTCGCGCGTGACGTCGCGGAGCTCGAGCATGGTCATCCGCCGCACACCGCCGGGTCGTACTGCGCCGGGTCGGTGCAGTCGACCTCGCCGGCGCCGCCGGGCACCGGGATGAACTCGAGGACGCGGTCGCCCGCGGCGAGGCCCTCGGTGACCTGGACGACCTCGCCGTCGGTCAGGCCGAGGCCGATCGCACGCTCCTCGGGCTCGGCCCCCTCCGTCGCGACGACCCAGACGTTGCCGCGCTGCACGGTGCCCTGCACGGCCGTCACCGGGACGACGAGCGCGTCGGCCGCCGTGCCGTTGACGATCTCGAGGTCGGCCCCGAGGCCTGGGAACGCCGTGACGTCGGCGGGCACGGCGCACGTGATCGTGCCGGACGGCGTGGCTGCCGGGTCGGCGGGCTCGGCTGCGGGATCGGGTCCCGGCGCGGCGGGGGCCGCCGCACCGACGCGCACGCCGGTGCACGTGAACGGCGCCGGCCCGCCCTTGAGCGTCACCTGCGCCTCGGCGGGCGCGCCGACGAGCCGGTACTGCTGGTCGGGCGTCAGCGTGCCGCTCACCGACAGCGTGCCGGGCGCGACCTGCGCCACGGTGTCGCCGACCGCGACGACCTGGTCCTTGAGCGTCGGCAGGCTGAGGGTGCCGCCGACCGGCGCGGTGACCTGCTGCACGACGACCTTCGGCTTGCGCTCCGTGACCGTCGTCTCGCCGGTGGCCGGGTCGGTGCGCGTGAGCGGCTCCTGCGGGGTCTCCTGGCGCACCTCGAGCACCGGCGTGCCGGCCTCGACGCGCTGGCCGTCGGTCGCGAGGACCTTGGACACGGTGCCCGCGAGGGTCGCGCGCACCGGGACCGACGGGTCCGCGACCACGGACCCGCGCACCGTCACGGCGTTGGTCACGGTGCCGGTCGTCACCTCGACGGTCCGGTCCACGACGGCGCCCGTGGGCCGGGCGCCGGTGGCCTCGGCGGTGACGTCGGCGCCCGCGAAGGCGATCTTGACCAGCGCCACGGCGATCACCGCCCAGACGAGCAGGCGCAGGGCGGGGAAGACGTGACGGCGGACCACGGGGGCTCCTGGGGGCGGTGCGGGCGCGGCCGGGGCCGGCGGGGGTGCGGGGGAGGGGGACGACGCGGACGCTACCGGTGCGCGCGCGCCGCCGGGCCCGGTTCGGCGAGCGGGCCCGGCGGTGGCACGGCGGAGGTGGTGGGCGCCGGCGTCAGACGCCGCCGCGCAGGGCGGCGATCGGCTCGACGCTCGCGGCCTTGAGCGCGGGGTACAGCCCGGCGAGCAGACCGATCGCGCCGCCGGCGAGCACGGACAGGCCGACGACCCGCAGGTCGAGGACCGGCGTCCACGTCTGCGCCGCCGACACGACGACGACCACGGCCACGCCGAGGGCCGCGCCGAGCAGCCCCCCGAGCAGGCCGATGACCACCGACTCGACGACGAACTGCCCGGCGATCTGCCGGCGCGTGGCGCCGAGGGCGCGCCGCAGGCCGATCTCGCCGACGCGCTCGAGCACCGACAGCAGGGTCACGTTGGCGATGCCGACGCCGCCGACGAGCAGGGCCACGCCGCCGAGCGCGAGGAAGATCGTGCTGACGTCCGCCTGGACGTCCTGCTGCACGCGCGAGGCGGGCAGCGGCACCTGGACGGTGAGCGAGTCGGGTGCGTTCGGGTCGAGCGCGACCGGGAGCTGCTGGCCGACGACGCGGCCGGAGCCGACCGCGATGTGCAGGTGCAGCTCCTCGGGGGCCGTCAGGCCCAGGTCCGCGCGCGCCGTGCCGGTGGGCAGCACCACGGCGCCCGTCATGTCGGTGCGCCGCGCGAGCCCGTCGACGACGCCGATCACCTGGTACGCGCGGTCGCCGATGAAGATCGACGGCTGCCGGTCGACGCGCTGCACGCCGAGCCGGCGTGCCGCGTCGGCGCCGAGCACGACCACACGGTCGCCGCGGGCGTCGTGGCCCTCGTCGAACCACCGGCCCTGCACGATGCGTCCCTGCAGCGCCTCGAGCGCGTGCGGCCCGGCCGCGAGCACCGGCGGGCGCGTCGTGCTCGCGGCCGACGGGTCGTGCACGGGGACGGCGGAGATCTCGGCGTCGCCGACGTCGAGCTCGGACACCAGCGCCGCCGCCTCCACGCCCGCGATGCGCTCGGCCCGGTCGGCGGCGTCCCACGGCAGCCGCCCGAGGGCGCGCTGCTGACCGTCGAATCCGTTGCTCGTGGCAGGGGCGGCGAGCGCCTGCGTCGCGGCGACGGCGTCGAACTGCTGGTTGATCCGCACGGCCGCGGTCTGCGCGAGGCCGACCGTCACGACGACGGACGCGATGCCCAGCACCGTGCCGAGGATCGTGAGGACCAGGCGGCCCGGGCGCGCACCCACACCGGCGGCGGCCTCGGCGAGCAGGTCGCGCAGCCCGTAGCGGTCCGCGCGCGCGACGCGGTCCGTCACGGCGGTCACGCGATCTCCCGCAGCCGGCCGTCCGCGATCCGCACGCGGCGCTCGGCGCGCGCGGAGACCTCGTCGTCGTGCGTGATGACGAGCAGCGTGAGCCCCTCGGCGTGCAGCTCGTCGAACAGCGCGAGGACGCTCGCCGAGCTCTCCGAGTCGAGGTTGCCCGTCGGCTCGTCCGCGAGGAGCACCCGCGGGCGTGACACGACGGCGCGGGCGACGGCGGTCCGCTGCCGCTCGCCGCCGGACAGCACGGTCGGCAGGAAGTTCAGCCGGTGCGCCATCCCGACGCGCTCCAGCGCCGCCACGGCGCGGTCGCGGCGCTCGGCGCGCGGCACGCCGCTGTAGACGGTGGCGAGCAGGACGTTCTCCAGCACCGTGCGGTGCGGGAGCAGGTGGAACGCCTGGAAGACGAACCCGATGCGCGTGGCCCGCAGCGCCGCGCGCTCGCGCTCGCCCGCCTCGGCCGTCGGCCGGCCGTCGAGCAGGTACTCGCCGGTCGTGGGGCTGTCGAGCAGGCCCAGCAGGTGCAGCAGCGTCGACTTGCCCGACCCCGACGGGCCGACGACGGAGAAGTACTCCCCGGCGTCGACCCGCAGGTCGGTGGGGTGCAGCGCGTGCACGGGCGGGTCCCCGGGGAACGAGCGGGTCACCCCGCGCAGCTCCACCACGGGGGCGCGGTCCTCGACCTGCTCGGGCGTGCCGAGCAGGTCGAGGACCGTCACCCCTCCTCCGTCGCGTCGGCGCCCGGCTCGGCGTCGTCCTCGTCGGACGTCTCGGCCCCCGCCGCGCCGACGACCACGAGGTCGCCCTCCTCGACGGGCTCCTTCGAGCCGGTGATCTCGACGTACCCCCCGGCCGCGAGGCCCGTCGTCACCTCGACGAGCCGCGACGCGCCCTCGCCGTCGGCGACCTCGAGGCGGCTCTCGCCGCCCGGGCCCGCGGTGAGCGCCGCGAGCGGCACCGCCAGCACCTCGCCCTCGGTGGAGCTGACCGGCACGCGCACCCGCACGTTGGTGCCCTGCAGGGCCGTGAGCTGCTCGGGCGTCAGGGCGCCGACGGTGAACACGACGCGCCGCCGGTCGCCGGTGGGCCGGGCGGACTCCTCGCCGCCGCCCTGGGCGCTCTCGCCGTCGGCGGTGCCGGCCGGCTCGGCGTCCGTCACCTCGGCCACCGTCACCGGCACCTCGCCGTCCTCGAGCGGGATCGTCCCGGCGGTCCCGGGCGTGAGCAGGTCGGCGTCGGCCTTGCTGGCCGACGCGGTGACCTGCACCGTCGCGCCGGAGACGGTCATGAAGGCGCCGGAGACGGTCCCGCCGCGACGCACCTCGACGTCGTCGACGCGGCGCGGCAGCGAGGGCAGGTACACGACCTCGGTCGCCGGCAGCGGTGTCAGCGTGTCCGCCTCGGCCTGCTGCAGCGCGGTCCGTGCCGCGGCGACCTGGTCCTGCGCGGCCCGGACGGCGGAGCGCTCCAGGCTCGTGTCGGGCGCCTTGTCGGCGGCCGCCCGCGCGGCGCGCGCCGTCTGCAGCGCGGCGTCCGCCTCGACGAGCGCCGGCGGGGAGCAGTCGGCCGCGGACGGGTCGCGCGCCTCGAGCGGCAGGGCGCACTGGGACCCGAGGAACGCCGCGCGCGCCTCGGCGACGCGGATGGCGCCGTCGAGCTCCGCCAGGGACGCGCCCGGGCCCGCGGCGGTGCCCGCGCCGGCGAGCTGCGCCTGCGCGCTGCGCAGCGCCTCCTGCGCGGTCGTCAGACCCTCCCGGGCGGCCGTGACGGCCTCGGTGGCCTCCTCGCCCGCCGACGGCGGCTCGTACCCGACGCGCTGGTACAGCGCCCGGACGCCCGCGGCGGCCGACGCGTCGTAGGTCGCGTTGCCCGGGTCGCCCCCGTCGATGCCCATCGCCTGCAGGGCGGTGCGCAGCTGCTGGACGTCCGGCCCGGAGACCCCGACCCGCAGCGTGCGGTACGTCGGCAGCTCGCCCGGCAGGACGACGACCGGGCGGCCGACGACCTCGAGCGCGACGGCGCCCGCCTCGAGCGTCGCGCCGACCTCCTTGACCTGCCCGGTGACGACGGCGGGACCGCCGAGGTCACCCGTCTCGACGCGCAGCTCGACCGGGTCGTCGTACCCGACGTCGCCGCGCAGCACGACCTCGTTGCCGATGGTCCGCCGCTCGACCGGCACCGTGATGGGCCCGGCGGTCGGCGGTGCCGCCTCGGCTGCGGCCGCGCCGGGGGAGACGATCAGGCGGGACAGCAGCACGCCCGCGGCCAGGCACAGCACGGCCACCACGGCCATCGCGACGATCGTGCGGCGCCCGCCGCTGACGTGCGCGCTCATCCGCCCGCTCACTTGCCGTCGGTCGCCGCGGCGGTGCTGTCGTCCGCGAAGGCCTGCAGCTGGTCGCCGTACTTCTCCCAGAGGCGGTTCTCCATGGCGAGCTGGGCGTCCTTCTGCGCCTTCGCGTAGCCGCTCGACTCCTGGCAGCGGCGGTCGGCGGTCGCGACGGCGATCTCCTTCTCCTTGAGCTCGGCGACCTTCGCCGCGTCCGGGGTCGGCGGGACGTAGGTCTCCGGGTCCGCCTCGGGGTCCATCTCCTGGTCGTAGCCCATGACCGACTCGTACTCGGTCCAGATGCTCTGCGAGGCCTCCTCGGGCGTCGCGAAGTCGTAGCCGGCGTCGGCGACGCACTCCGCCCACGCGCCCTGGGCCTCACGGACGCCGTCGTCCTCGGCGAGGCGCTCGTACTCGGTGTTCATCTCGTCCATGAGGTCCTGCATGGCCGGGTCGTCCCAGACCTGGCCCTCCTCGTAGACCTCGTGCGACGCGGCACCCTGGCAGCCGGCGGTCTCCCAGTTGTACTCGACCTCGGCCTCCGGGTCCTCCGGCTCCTCCATGGCGCCGTACAGGGCGGCGTAGAACGCCTCCTGCTCGGTCTCGGACATCGAGGCGACGTACTCCTGGTTCGGGTCGACGTACTCCTCGGTGCCGCCGAACAGCTCCTCGCTCGTCGTGGCGCCGTACCCGTACTGCTCGGCGAACTCGAGGGAGTCCCACTCGGGGGCGTCGTCGGTCCCCATGAGGCCCTGGTCCATCGGCTCGGCGGGCGTGTACTCGAAGCCCTCCTCCGCCATGCACTCGGCGACGAGCTCCTCGACGCGGCGCTGCTGCGCCTCGTTGTCCTCGGCGTCCATGCTGCCGCCGACCTGCTCGAAGAACGCGGACAGCGGACCGGTCTCGTCGTCGGACGGGGTGGCGCCGCCGGTGCCGCCGGTGCACCCGGCGAGCAGGAGTGCCACGGCGCCGGCGAAGGCTCCGACGGACGCGGGGAGGTGGGAGCGCATGACGAAGCCCTTTCGGCGGCACGGCAAGGAGGACGAGCGTCACGAACGGTGACGACTCGGGTCATGGCGACCCTAGCGTCCGGCACCTGCGCGGTGGGTCCGCCTGCGGGATGAGTTGCGCAGTCGTGACGTGGTACCTCCGGAGCACAACCCCACGGCCCCCTCATCCGTCAGGGAGGGGCGCCCCGCCACCGGTCCTCGCTGTGAGCGGCCCTCAGCCCGCCGGCGGCGCCGCCACGGCGACCGCGAACGCCGGCGCCCGCAGGTCCCCCGCCGCGAAGGCCGTGGCCACGGCCCCGGCGACGCGCTCCACCGCGTCCGCCGGGACGAGCGCGATCGCGGAGCCGCCGAACCCGCCGCCCGTCATCCGGGCGCCGAGGGCGCCGGCGGCACGCGCCGCCTCGACCGCCACGTCGAGCTCGCGGCACGACACCGCGTAGTCGTCGCGCAGCGACGCGTGCGACGCGTCCATGACCGGGCCGACGCCGGCCACGTCGCCCGCCTCGAGCCGTCCCACGAACGTGGTCACCCGGTCGATCTCGGTGACCACGTGGCGCACGCGCCGCACGAGCACGGCGCCGTCGTCGGCCGCGGCCAGCCGGTCGAGCGCACCGTCGGGTCCCGCGGGGTCGTCCGCCACCTCGCGCAGCGTCGCGACGCCCAGCAGCCCGGCGGCGCGCTCGCACGCGGCCCGTCGCTGCGCGTACTCGCCGTCGACGTGCGAGTGCGGCGCGCGCGTGTCGACGACGAGCAGCGCGAGGCCGTGCGCCGCGAGGTCGAACGGCACGTGCCGCACGCGGCCGTCGCGGCAGTCGAGCAGCAGCGCGTGGTCGGCGCGCGCACGCAGCGACGCCGCCTGGTCCATGCCGCCCGTGGGTGCGCCCGCGATCTCGTTCTCCGCGCGCACGCACACCTCCGCCAGGGCCGCGCGGCCGGCGTCGTCCGTGGCCGCGCCGTCGACGACGTCGCCCGCGAGACCGAGCCCGTGGACGGCGTCCAGGGCGACCGCGACGGCCGCCTCGAGCGCGGCGGACGACGACACACCGGCGCCGAACGGCACGCAGGAGTCGATCGCGACGTCGAACCCGCCCACGTCGTGCCCCGCCTCCCGCAGCGCCCACGCGACGCCCACCACGTACGCCGCCCAGCCGTCGACCGTGCCCGGCGCGACGTCCGCGAGGCGCACCTCGCGCACGCCCGAGGCCTCCTGCGCGGAGACGAGCCGCACGAGGTCGTCGTCGCGCCGGCGCACCGCCGCGTAGGTGCGGTGCGGCAGCGCGACCGGCAGCGCGAGGCCGCCGTTGTAGTCGGTGTGCTCGCCGATGAGGTTGACGCGGCCGGGGGCCGACCACACGCCGTCCGGCTCGGCGTCGAGGACACGCGCGAACAGCGCGCGGGCGCGCTCCTCGCCCGTGGCGCGGTCCCACGCCGCGGTCCAGGTGAGGTCGTCGGTCGGGCGGTCCGTCATCGTGGTCTCCGCAGCGGTGGTCGGGTCGGTGCTCACGCGAGCTCCTGGAGGCGGCGCGCGATGCGCTCCGGGGTGGTGTCCGAGATCCAGGCGCCCATGCCGGACTCGACGCCGGCGAGGTACTTGAGCTTGCCGGGCGCCCGCAGCACCGAGAACACCTGCAGGTGCAGGCGGGACACGTCGCGGCCCTCGCGCACGGGCGCCTGGTGCCAGCCGGAGATGTACGGCAGCGGGATCGCGCCGCCGTCCCCGTCGACGAAGAACTGGTCGAGCCGGCGCAGCAGGGTCAGGTACGTGACGGCCAGGTCGGCGCGCTCGGCGTCCGTGAGCGCGGGCAGGTCGGGGACGTCGCGGCGCGGTGCGAGGTGCACCTCCACGGGCCAGCGCGCCGCGAACGGCACGTACGCCACCCAGTGCTCCGACTCGAGGACGACGCGGGTCCCGTGGCGCAGCTCGGCGTCGAGCACGTCGCGGCCCAGCAGGCGGCCCGTGGCGTCCCGGTGCGCCCGGGCCTGCGCGACCATCGCCGCCGTGCGCGGGGTGACGTAGGGGAACGCGTAGATCTGCCCGTGCGGGTGGTGCAGCGTCACCCCGATCTCCTTGCCGCGGTTCTCGAAGCAGAACACCTGCTCGACGCCCGGCAGCGCGGACAGCGCCTCGGTGCGGTCCACCCACGCCTCGACGATCGTCCGCATCCGGTGCGGCGTGACGCTCGACAGCGACGCGGTCGGGTCGGACGAGAAGCAGATGACCTCGCACCGGCCCGCGGCCGGGCGGCGGCGCCACAGCTCCTCGCCGTCGACCTCCTCCGTGGCGTGCGTCGCACCCGGCACGGCCATGAGCGACGGGAAGCGGTTCTCGAACACGACGACGTCGTAGTCGGTGTCGGGGATCTCGCCGTCCTGGTACGCGGCGCCGGGCCGGGCGGGCGCGAGCGGGTTCGCGTCGGCCGGCGGCAGGAACGTGCGGTTCATGCGGTGCGCCGCCATCGGGATCCACTCGCCCGTGAGCGGGTCGTGCCGCAGCTCCGGGCCCGTGACGGGGAGCGTGGTGCCGTCCGGCTGCGGCACGGGGGCGAACCGGTCGGGCAGCGGCCGCGGGTCGTCGAGGCGGCGCGTCGCCGCGCCCGACACGTACGGCTCGGAGTCGTCGAAGTAGAAGAGCTCGCGCCCGTCGGCCATGCGCGTCGCGGTGCGGCGGACGCGGGCGGCGGCGGGGGAGGTGCCCGGGGCGTCGGGGGTCGGCGAGGACGGGGTCACGGGGTGCTCCGGTGGTCGGCGGCGGCGAGGGCCGGCGCGGGGTCGGCGGGGGTGGCCGGCGTCGACGACGCGGGCACGGGGGCCAGGACGAGGCGGTCGACCGCCGCGGCGAGGTGGGCGCGGGCGGCGGGGGCGAGGCCGGCGTCGACGACGAGCGTGTCGACCTCGTCGTAGCCGCAGATGCGCGCGAGGCCGACCGTGCCCCACTTGGTGCGGTCGGCGAGCACCGTGGTCGCGGCGGCGCACCGGACGAGCGCCCGGTCGGTCGCGGCCTCGGCGAGGTTGGGCGTGGTGGCGCCGTCCGGGTCGAGCCCGTGCACGCCGAGGAACGTGCGGTCGACGCGCAGCCGCTCCAGCGTGGCGTCGGCGACGGGCCCGACGAGCGCGTCGGACGGCGTGCGGGTGCCGCCGGTGAGGACGACCTCGAGGGCGTCGTCGCCGGCCGCGTGCAGGACGTCGGCGACACGCAGCCCGTTGGTCACGACGGTGAGCGGCCGCAGGGTCGGGTCGCCGGCGATCATCTGCGCGAGCAGCCACGTGGTGCTGCCGGCGGACAGCGCGACGGACTGGCCGGGCTCGACGTCGGCGAGGGCGGCGCGGGCCACGGCGGCCTTCTCGGCGCCGGCCCACGTGCGCTTCGCCTCGAAGCCGGGCTCGTCGGTCGAGCGGGCCGGGGTGTCGGGCGCGACCGCGCCGCCGTGCACGCGGCGGACGAGGCCGGCCCGGGCCAGCTCGGCGATGTCGCGGCGGACCGTCATGTCCGAGACGTCGAGGGACGTGACCAGGTCGGCGACGCGGACGGCGCCGTGCGCGCGGACCTGGGCGAGGATCCGTTCCCGGCGCTGCGACGCGAGCATGGTCGACAGTATCCACCAGGAACGAACAAGAACCAACAGCGGGCGACGTGCGCCCGCGGCGTCAGCGCCCGACGGGGGAGAGGTTCAGCGGGCGGCCCGCCAGGTTCCGCGGCCGGGCGGCCAGCGTGCGTGCCATCGCGCGGAGCGCCAGCGCGCCGTCCGAGCCCGGGTCCGCGAGCACGACCGGCGTGCCGGTGTCGCCCGCCTCGCGCAGGCGCACGTCCAGCGGCACCTGCCCGAGCAGCGGCACGTCGGCGCCGGTGAGCCGCGTGAGGTTCTCCGCCACGCGCGCACCGCCGCCCGAGCCGAACAGCTCGAGCCGCGAGCCGTCGGGCTGCGTCAGCCACGCCATGTTCTCGACCACCCCGACGACGCGCTGCCGCGTCTGCACCGCGACCGAGCCGGCGCGCTCGGCCACCTCGGCCGCCGCCACCTGCGGCGTCGTCACGACGACGATCTCCGAGCCGGGCAGCAGCTGCGCGACGGAGATCGCGATGTCGCCCGTGCCCGGCGGCAGGTCGAGCAGCAGCACGTCGAGGTCGCCCCAGAAGACGTCGGCGAGGAACTGCTGCAGCGCGCGGTGCAGCATCGGCCCCCGCCACACCACCGGCTGGCCCGCGGGCACGAACATGCCGATCGAGACGACCTTGACGTCGTGCGCCACCGGCGGCATCAGCATGTCGTCGACCTTGGTCGGCGGCCGGTCGACGCCCAGCATGCGCGGGATCGAGAAGCCGTAGATGTCCGCGTCGACGACCCCGACGCGCAGGCCCTCCGCCGCCATCGCGACCGCGAGGTTCGCCGTCACCGACGACTTGCCGACGCCGCCCTTGCCGGACGCGACGGCGATGACCTTGGTCAGCGAGCCCGGCTGCGCGAACGGGATCTGCGGCTCCGCGTCGGTGCCCCGCAGCTGCACCCGCAGCGCCTGCCGCTGCTCGGCCGTCATGACGCCGAGGTCGACGCGCACGCCGGCGACGCCCTCGAGCGGGGCGACGGCGGCCGTGACGTCGCGGGTCAGCGTCTCCTTCAGCGGGCAGCCGGGGGTCGTCAGGTCGAGGCCGACGACGACGAGGACGCCGGCCGCGCCCGCGGGCTCCGTGTGCACCGAGCGGACCATCCCCAGCTCGGTGACCGGCCGCCGGATCTCCGGGTCCTGCACGCCCGCCAGGGCGCCGCGGACCGCGTCGAGCAGCGCGTCGCCGGGCGTGCCGGTCGTGGGCGTGCCGGGCGGGGGCGTGGGGGACGTGGGCATGCCGCCATCGTAGGTCGCGCCCGCCGGGCACCGTCCGGGACGCCCGTCCCACGCCGTGCCGGGCGCGGTGCGCGTCGCCCGCGCCCCCGCCCGAGCCCGCGTCAGCGCTCGGGGGAGCGGTGCCGGGCGTCGCCGCGCGGCCGGTCGCCGCCCTCGTCGCCGGTCCCGTCCTGGTCCGTCGCGAGCTCCTCGAGCAGGTTGCGCAGCTCCCCCCGCACGAAGTCGCGCGTCGCCACCTCGGACAGCGCGATGCGCAGCGACGCCATCTCCCGCGCGAGGAACTCGGTGTCGGCGAGGTTGCGCTCCGCACGCTGCCGGTCCTGCTCGGCCTGGACGCGGTCGCGGTCGGCCTGCCGGTTCTGCGCGAGCAGGATGAGCGGGGCCGCGTAGGACGCCTGCAGGGACAGCATGAGCGTGAGGGCGGTGAAGCCGTTCTCGGCCTTGTCGAAGCGCAGGTCGGTCGGCCCCCACGCGTTCCACGCCAGCCAGACGGCGCAGAACACGGTCAGGTAGAGGATGAACCGCGGCGTGCCGAGGAAGCGCGCCACCGACTCGGACACGCGGCCCGACGCGTCCTCGCCGACGCGCACGCGCGGCAGCAGCTGGCGCCGCGTCTCGCGCGGCTGGTCGAGGCGGTCAGCCACGGCGGCCACCGTTCCGCACGACCCGGGTGGGGCGCGTCGGCGGACCCACGTTCTCGTCGTCCGTCTCGCGCCAGTCGGCCGGCAGCAGGTGGTCGAGGACGTCGTCGACCGACACCGCGCCCAGCAGGCGGCGCTGCTCGTCGACCACGGGCAGCGCGAGCAGGTTGTACGTGGCGAGCTGGCGCGTGACCGTCAGCAGGGGGGCGTCCGCGGCGACGGGCTCGATGTCGGTGTCGACGATCTGCCCGATCGACTCGTGCGGCGGCTCCCGCAGCATGCGCTGCAGGTGCACCACGCCGATGAAGCGCCCGGTCGGCGTCTCGAGCGGCGGCCGGGCGACGAAGACGAGCGACGCGAGCGCGGGGTTGAGGTCCTGGCGGCGGACGTGCGCGAGCGCCGCCGCGATCGACGTCTCCGGCCCGAGGAGCACCGGCTCCGTCGTCATGAGCCCGCCGGCGGTGTTGTCCTCGTACGCGAGCAGGCGGCGGACGTCCTTCGCCTCCTCCGGCTCCATGAGCTCGAGGAGCTGCGCGACCTGCTCCTGCGGCAGCTCGCCGAGCAGGTCCGCGGCGTCGTCCGGCTGCATCGCCTCGAGGACGTCGGCCGCGCGCGGCAGCTCGAGCGCACGCAGGATCGCGACCTGGTCGTCCTCCGGCAGCTCCTCGAGCACGTCGGCGAGCCGCTCGTCGTCGAGCGCGCTCGCGACCTCGAGCCGCCGCGTGACGCCCAGCTCGTGCAGCACGTCGGCGAGGTCGGCGGCCTTCATGTCCTCGTACTGCGCGAGCAGGAGCTCGGCGCCCTGCGCGCTGGTCGGGCGCCCCAGGCCCTGCACCTGCTCGACCGGCACGAGCAGCGTCTCGCCCCGGCGCCGCAGCAGGCCGCCGCGGTGGTCGGACCGCCGCACGTACACCTTCGTGACGTGCCAGTCGCCGCTGCGCTGCTGCTCCATCGCGACGTCCTCGACCGTCGCCGAGCCCGACCCGTCGAGCAGCTCGACCGTGCGGTCGAGGAGCTCGCCGACGACGAGCGTCTCCGACGCCCGCTGCTCGAACCGCCGCATGTTCACCAGGCCGGTGGAGATGACCTGCCCGGCGTCGACGCTCGTCACGCGCGTCAGCGGCAGGAAGACGCGGCGGCGCCCGGGCACCTCGACGACCAGGCCGACGGCGCGCGGCCCGCCCTTGAGGCGCACGAGCACCACGACGTCGCGCACCCGCCCGACCTCGTCCCCGAGCGGGTCGAAGACCCGGGTGCCGGCGAGGCGCGCGACGAACACCCTGGTCCCGACGCTGCTCACGCGGCCACCCTAGTGCGGACGGGCGGCGGTCACCCGGCGCACGCCGCCGCCTCAGCGCGCCGGGCGGGCGCCGTGCTTCCAGTAGCCGCAGAACGCGATGTCGCTCTTCGCGACGCCCTGCGCGACGAGGTGGCGGCGCACGCCCTGCGTCAGCGCCTGCTCCCCGACGACGAACGCGTACGGCCGCCCGGTCGGGAGCGTCGCCGCGGCGACCGTGCGCAGCGCCAGCGCCCCCGGCACGGCGTGCGCGTCGTCGCGGTGCAGCCAGCGCACCTCGACGTGCGCGGGCGCGTCGACCGGCTGGACGTCCTCGGCCGTCGGCACCTCGAGGAACGCCACGCCCCGTGCGTCGGCCGGCAGCGACGCGAGCACGCCGAGCGCCGCCGGCAGGCCGGACTCCTCCGCGACGACGAGCGTCCAGTCCTGCGTGCCGTCGGCGGCGAAGGTCACGCCCTCGTCGAGCAGGGCCATCGGGGAGCCGACCTCGCACCGCGCCGCCCACCCGGCGGCGCTCACGGTGCCCGGTCCGAGCGTGCCGTGCGCCACGAGGTCGATGTCGACCTCGCCCGGACGCGTCGCACGGACCGTGTAGTTGCGCAGCAGCGGCCGGCGCGACTCCGGCATCGTCAGGTACCGGGCGTAGCCCTTGAGGTCGACGCCCGACGGCAGGTGCAGCGCGTCCTGCCCGGGCCGCGGCACGAACAGGCGGAACCACTGGTCGGCGCCCCGGGGCACGAACCCGTCGGCGAGGTCGCCGCCGCCGACCGTGACGCGCAGCATGTGCGGGGTGACGCGCCGCGCGGCGAGCACCTCGCCGCGCAGGAGCTGGTGCGTCTCGGGCGGGTTCAGCGTGCTGGAGCGGGTCACGGGAGGTCCTCGTCGTCGGGCCGACGGCGCTGCGTCGGGTGCGGGTCGGGCGGGTGCGGGAGCGGTGCGGTGCGGTGCGTGCGGCGCGCGTGCCGGTCAGCGCAGGAGCAGCCACGTCGCGACGGTGGCGGCGCAGCCGAGGGCCACGACGGCGGTGTCGCGTGCGCGCCACGGGACCCGGTACCGCTCGGTGCGGGTCGGGTGGGCGCCGAACGCGCGGGCGTCCATCGCGAGGGCGACGCGCTCGGCGTGGCGCAGCGCGCCCGCCAGCAGGGGCACGGCGTAGCCCACGTAGCGGCGCAGGTCGGCGACGGGGCCCGTGCCGGTCGCGGTGCCGCGCACGCGGTGCGCCGCCCGGATGACCGCGAGCTCGTGGCCGAAGCGCGGCACGAACCGGAAGGCGGCGAGCGCCGTCCAGCCGATCCGGTACGGCACGCGCAGCTGCTGCTGCGTCGCGCGCACGAGGTCGGGACCGGTCGTCGTCAGGCCGCCGACGCACGACAGGAGCACCACGGCGTACAGCCGCGCGACCGTGCCGACGCCCTCGGCGAGCGCCGCCTGCGTGTACCCCCACGAGCCGAGCCGCACGAGGACCGGCGAGCCGGCGGTCGTCGCCGGCGCGACCCACAGGCCCAGCGTGACGCCGACGACCAGCGCGGCGAGCGGCGCGGCGACGAGGAGCCCGGCGAGCACGCGGGGGCCGAGGCCGCCGCCGACGAGGAGCAGCACGGCGGCGGCGCCCGCGAGCACCGCCGCGGCGGCCGGCTCGTGCCACACCACCAGCAGCACCATGGCGGGCAGGGTCGCGGCCACCTTGGCGAGGGGGTTCAGCCGGCGCAGGACGCCTGGACGCGCGTCGACGGCCCACGCGTGCGCGACGGCGGTCGCGGCGCTCACGCGTCCGCCCCCACAGGGAGCGCCACCGCGCCGACCGCGCCTGCGCGGACCTGTCCCGCGTCGACCTGCCCCGCGTCGACCTGCCCTGCGCCGACCGCGCGTGCGCCGACCACCGCGGAGCGCGGCGCGCCCGGCAGGTCCGCGAGCCGCGTCACGCCCCGCCAGGC